>JAISTJ010000029.1 GCA_031272655.1 Tannerella sp. | reverse complement strand
ATCGCGGCATCACGGGCGCCATTGTGCGCCGTCAACCTTTCGGCGGGATGAAACGTTCCGCTTTCGGGGGAGGGATAAAGGCGGGGGGACCGAACTATGTGGCGTGCTTTACGGAAGTGACTGACCGTCATTGCGAACGCAGTGAAGCAAGCTCTTCTTACAATGATGCGGTACAAAACGACCTCGAACGCCTCAATACTGCCGCCTCGTCATACAAAAAGGCATACGAAGACGTATTCTCAAAAGCCGAAGACGTCAGCAACATCTACGGCGAAGAAAACGTTTTCCGCTACCTGCCGATGAGAAGCGTCGGTTTCAGGGTAGAAGACAAAGACGCGCTGACGGACGTTCTGATGGTTGTAACAGCCGCCGAAACGGTCAAGTCGCCGCTCACGATCAGCATATCGGCTGACGACCCCAAACTCGCTGAGATAGAAAAATCGTGCTCGATAGGCAGCGTAACAATCGTCAAGCAGACCACCGACGAGTTCGTAAATGATATGGATAAATACGAACGTATCCGCACCTGCTCGCCAGAACTGCCAGACTACTTCTATGCCAAAGCAGCCGAACTCGGCAAGCACATAGCCTCAGCCAAACCCCTGACCGAAGGCCGCATAGAACTCCTAAACTACCTCAAAGAGCAGAGCATTGCCTTCGAGTACCACCGCTACGGCAGCATTTTCGGGGAAGAAGGCAAATAAAAAACCGCATTCAAACGAACGCGGTTTAAAAGGATTATTTCCGTTGAACAGAAGAAGGAGCCTGTATGGGTTTCTTCTTCTTTCTTTTACGAATGCGGTCGAAGCGCGAAATGTTGTCTTCGAGGATGTCTTTCGACTCGCGGCGTTCTTCCCTGACTTCGTTGTCGTTAAGCAGCGAGTACGGCTTTTGACCGTTTTTGTTCATGTTGATAACGTCAAAAGCGCGTTTTGAGCTGATAGTTACGAGGTTAACAGGTGAACTCTTATCTGTTGAAAAGGTGATTTCTTTCTTGAAAATGTCCGTTTTGAAATGATAATAAGTGTTGTCTTTGGTGAGAAGTTCGATTTTACGCGATGGCAACTGTTTGCGCCCTTCGACGTAAGCGTCAACCTCATAATTGAGGCAGCATTTGAGTTTGGCGCACTGGCCGGCAAGTTTTTGCGGGTTCATTGATAGATCCTGAAAACGCGCTGCATCGGTAGCTACCGAGATAAAACTGCACATCCACGCGGAACAGCACAACTCGCGCCCGCATGGCCCTATTCCGCCGATACGTCCCGCCTCTTGACGCGCACCGATCTGCTTCATCTCTATACGAACATGGAAATTCTCCGCCAACACTTTTATCAGTTGTCGGAAGTCAACTCGTTCATCTGCAATATAATAGAATATAGCTTTGTTGCCATCTCCCTGATATTCAACGTCTCCGATTTTCATATTAAGCCCAAGGTCGGCGGCAATTTGACGCGAGCGAATCATCGTTTCATGTTCGCGTTTCTTAGCTTCCTCGCATTTCTCAAGGTCGGCCGGGCGTGCGAAACGGTAAACTTTTTTAGGCTCTTCGTCAAAACGGTAGCGATTTTTTTTCATCTGGGCGAGAACAAGCTTGCCGGTAAGCGTAACAGTGCCTATATCGTGTCCGGGAGACGATTCCACAGCTATCATGTCGCCCTTTTTTAGCGGCAGATGGTCTTTGTTTATATAATATCCTTTACGGGTGTTTTTGAACTGAACTTCCACAAAATCAGTCGCTTCCTGTGCTAATTTCAGGTCGTTAAGCCAATCGTAATTGTTAAGTTTGTTTTTTACCTTCGAACAACCTCTGCAGCATATACCCCCGCAACTTCCCGTATTTTGAATCAGTCTCATATCAGTTCGTGTTGTTTGAAAATTTTGCGAATAGTGTCAAGCGCATAATCTAACTGATTGATTGTGTGGGTCGCCATCAGCGAAAAACGGATAAGCGTATCTTGGGAAGCCACAGCGGGGGAAACAACCGGATTAACAAAAATGCCGGCATCGAAAAGTTCGCGTACTATGGTGAAAGTCAGATTGTTATCGCGTATAAAAAGGGGAATTATAGGCGTCGAAGTGTGCCCTATTTCACAACCTATCTGTTTAAAGCCCTCAAGGGCGTAATGTGTCAGTTTCCAAAGGTTATCAATGCGGTCGGGTTCGCTCAACATGATGTCAAGGGCCGCATTTGCCGCCGCCACCGAAGCAGGTGTGCAACTGGCGCTGAAAATATACGTCCGCGCGTGGTGGCGCAGGTAGTTTATCGTATCTTTGTCGGAGGCGATGAACCCGCCGATAGAGGCGAGCGACTTGCTGAAAGTCCCCATTATCAGGTCAATATCCTGTGATACGCCGAAATGATCGCAAGTGCCGCGTCCCTGTTTGCCGAAAACGCCGATGCCGTGAGCTTCATCCACCATCACGTTAGCATTGTATTTCTTCGCTAAGCGCACTATTTCGGGCAGGTTTGCCACGTCGCCTTCCATACTGAAAACGCCGTCCGTAACAATCAGTTTCACCTTGTCCGGTTCGCACTTCTGAAGCTGTTTTTCGAGCGATTCCATATCGTTATGCCTGTATTTCAGCTTGTTAGAAAAGGACAGGCGGATACCTTCTATTATTGAAGCGTGGTTTGTTTCATCCCAGACGATAAAATCCTCTCTGCCGGTGATGCACGAAAGCACGCCTTCATTGACTTGAAAACCTGTCGAAAACGACATGGCTTCTTCCTTGCCTACAAGGTCGGCAAGCCGTTCTTCGAGTTTTACATGGATATCAAGCGTTCCGTTAAGAAAACGAGAGCCTGCGCAACCGCTGCCATACTTCTTGATAGCTTCGATTGCCGCTTCTTTCACTTTCGGGTGGTTAGTCAGCCCCAGATATGCGTTAGAACCGAACATCAGCACCTTTTTTCCGTTGATAATCACCTCAGTATCCTGATCGCTCTCTATCTCACGGAAATACGGATAAATACCCAATGCTTTCGCTTTCTGCGGTTCTGTGTATCTTGATAATTTTGTTCTTAATAAGTTCATATTCAGATATGCAGCATTAATTAGTTTGTATTTAAGCAAGGCAAAAGTAGTAAAAAAGTTGATAAATAATTTATTTTTGGTCATATTTTTAGTATTTTTGCAAAAATATTTTTTTTATGACGAGAAATCTGCGGAAAATATTTTCTATTATAAATCCTATTTCGGGGGTCGGTTCAAAAGACAAGATCCGCGATATGTTGGTTGCGCGGTGCACTGAGCTAAATCTGGCTTCGGAAGTGATTTTTACCGAATATGCCGGTCATGCGGCGGAACTGACCCGCAAGGCTGTTGAGGACGGCGCTGACTGCGTTATTGCAGTTGGAGGCGACGGCACGGTGAATGAAGTGGCTAAAAATCTGCTACATACCGATGTCGCACTCGGGATTATCCCAAAGGGATCGGGCAACGGTCTTGCCCGCGAATTGCATATTCCGATGGACGCCCGCGGCGCAATTGACGTCATTTTCTCGGAAAATATCACTACTATTGACGCCTGTAAAGCCAATGAACATCTCTTTTTCTGCACGTGCGGCGTGGGCTTTGACGCCACTATTAGCGAGGAGTTCGCCAAGCAGAAACGGCGCGGCTCGCTCACTTACCTACGGAATATCGTTGAAGAATACCTCGGATACAAGCCGAAAGCATACGAGTTGTCCATTGACGGGCATACTATCAGCGAACAGGCTTTCCTGATCACTTGCGCAAATGCTTCACAATACGGTAATAATGCCTATATCGCGCCTCATGCGGATATAACCGACGGGCTGATGGACGTTACAATCCTGTCGCCTTTTACGGCTTTGGACATCGGACCGCTTGCTATTCAGCTGTTTACCAAGACACTCGATAAAAACAGCAAAATCAAGACTTTCCGCACAAAAGAAGTCCGAATATCGCGCCCATCCGAAGGCATTATGCACATTGACGGCGAGCCGATAACTGTGGGTTGCAATATAAATGTTTCCGTAATCCGTTCAGCCTTAAATGTTTTGACCCCCTCAACACTACCGTTTGTATATGATGTGCAACGGCGTATAAACGAAGTTTTCCGCTTCTTTGTGGGTTGATTTACAGGTGTTTACAGATAGAAATGCTTGGTTAGTTCCTGATACTGGGATGTTTTGATATGGTCTTTTGTTTCGAGGGTCAGGCTCCGGACGTTATCCGCACAGAGTAGTTCCCCGTTTTGATGCGACAGTTCGAGCATTATTCTTTTCGGTTGATTGCCTTCAACTGTTATCACATCCATTTGACGGCTTATACACAGACTGTTAGCCTCTGCAATTCCTTTGATTGATTCATGCAGTTCTGTGGGGATAATTAATGAGATTAATCCATTGATACTAAGCGATTTACGCGAATATTCTATAAGAACCGGTAACGGCAGGCTGTCATCATGTCTTGCCGCAGTACGCTTATTATCAGGACATTTCAGCGATTGCCTGAAATAGGGCGGGTTGGATACTATCAGATCGTACCTGTAATCAGGTTTGAAGTTTGTGATAGATTCGCAATAAACATCAATTCTTCCTTTGAAAGGCGATTCTAAGATGTTTTCTTTTGCCTGATTACAAGCTTCTTCGTCAATTTCGACAGCGTCAATCAGCGCATTTTCAAATCGTTGCGCCATCATTAATGCTATCAACCCTGTTCCGGCGCCGACGTCAAGTATGCGCAGGGGATCGTCTAACTGTTCACCTGCCCATGCTCCAATCAAAACGCCGTCAACGCCGACTTTCATGGCGCATCTGTCCTGACGGACTATGAATTGCTTGAATCTGAAGAAGTTATTTGACATAGCAGGTTAGTTTATTCATTGCAACGACTCCGAGGCCTTTGTTTCAAACATGTAACTTCCTGAACATAATCTTATTACCGTAAAACCGTTTTCGTAATTAAGGAATTTGACTTCTTTAACATCAGATAAAGGTTTGCCGAGTACGGTTACGTTTTTCGCATTATCGGCGGGAATATATACCGTCGCCGAGGTATTGGCGGGAACGGTGATTTCCCACTGCAAGCCGCCTTCGGGTAGCTTTTTCCATGCGCTACGTATCATGCCGTAAGGCGAGTGGTGCGTCGCACTGACGGAATCAAGCCCATCCGGCATCAACGGCTTCATTTCTATACGTTTGAAGCCAGGCTCGGAAGCGCGGATACCGCCGAGGTACTCATAGAACCAGAGCAGAAGGTCGCCCAGAAGCATTACGTGGTTGTGAGAGTTCATCGCAGGGTCGGCCGTATTGCCGTTCCACAGTTCCCAGAGCGTTGTAGCGCCGTTTTCTATCATATAACCCCAGCTTGGGTAGTCGCGATTGGTTGCTAATTTCCATGCTATGTCGGCTCTGCCATTATCTGTCAGACCCCGCATCAACCATTGCGAGCCGATAAGTCCGGTTGTGATATGCCCGCCGTTCTCGTTCATGATTTTGTCGGCTATATTGTTTATGACCTTTTGCCGAAGTTCATCCGGAACCATCCCGAAATAGAGCGGTAACAGGTTGGTTGTTACCGTATTATTGCTGTATCTGCCTGTTTCACGGTCTAAAAATTTACTGTTAAAAGCCTCTTTCACTTCAGCCGCTTCGATGGCGAATGCTTCCGCGTCTTCAGGTTTGCCGAGCAGGCGGGCGAACTTTTGAAGGTAGAACAGCATCCGGTAGTAATACGTTGTGCCAAGCACCGCGCCTTCCGTTTTGCGGGCAGGGTCTTTGGAGTGGACAAGTTCGGGCGCTTCCGGCGGCACGCACCAGTCGCCGTAGTTATCGCGCGGCATTATCCCGTCTTGCATGTAACGGTCGCGCATGTAACGGATCCACTTCTTCATTCCCTCGTAATGACGGCTGATTGGAGCCATATCGCCATATTGTTCGTAAAGCATATCGGCAGTAATAATCCACGTGCTTGGCCATGTCATATTGTCGGTCGCGGCATGGCTTGTATAGTGATTTGGAGCAACGTCCTGAATAGCTCCCGCATCGTTTTGAGTATCAGATATATCATTAGTGCATTTTATATACAAACTCGCATTGTCGAAGATGAAACTCTCGCCGTAACAGCCCACTGAACGGTCGCCAAGCCAGCCCCACCGTTCGTCCCGCGCCGGCCCGTCGGTAGGCACACCCTGATAATTGTCGCGGATACCCCACCACGAATTGCGGAAAATAGCATTGATCGTCTCGTTTGATGTTGAGAATGAGCCTGTTGACTCCATTTCATCGCAAGCCATTATTGCTATGAAACTGTCCGGTTCGGGTTTGGACGGGAAACCGGTTACTTCGACGTATCTGAAACCATGATAGACAAATGAAGGTTGCCATATTTCCGTTTCGCCGCCTTTCAAAACATAGATATCCTTACAATCGGCGCTTCGCAGGTTTGCCGTATAAATTGTGCCGTCGGGATTAAGTGTTTCCGCAAAACGCAACGTTATCTTGTCGCCCCGTTTTCCTTTCGCTTTGATGCGAAGCCATCCTGCTATATTTTGCCCAATATCAAGCACATACATTCCGGGTTTGACTTCCGTAATGCTTTTGGGACGCATCTCTTCAGCCACTTTCACGCCAGGGTTCATCTGGGCTTTCAGGATGCCGCCGGGCGACTGCACTTTCTCAGCCTCAAACCATCCGCTGTCGTCGTAACCAACTTGTTGCCAGCCTGTTAGCTCGCGGCGGGCGTCGTACTCCTCGCCGTCGTACCAGTTGTTTGCGATAATCGGCCCATTTACCGTTACACGCCACGTATCATCGCTTACAATGGTTTGGCGACTGCCGTCCGAGTAGTCTATTTCGAGCTGCAAAATCATTTTCGGGAAGCCGAAATGCCGTACCCAGTCGCGGATTGTATAAAACACGCCGTTGCCAAGCGTGATGGCAAGCGCATTGCCACCCTGCCGGACGTGTGCGGTTACATCGTAGGTGTTATAGCGCACAGTGCGGGTGTATTCCGACATCGTTGGCGCAAAATGGGCGTCATTGACAAGTGCGCCGTTCACAAACAGCCGGTACAGGCCAAGTCCGCTGACATAAACCGTTGCGCGGACAGGCTGTTTATCGTGTGTCTCGAACTCCTTGCGGAAGTACCGCGCCGAGATGCGGGTCTTGCCCTGCGATACGTCGCCCTCGAAAGTCCTGTCTAATCCTGTCCATGAAGCCTGCCAGTCGGACGCATTGAGCAGCCCCATCGTCCAGCTCTGCGGCTCACTCCAACCGCTTGTGCCTTTATTGGTGATAATCAGCGCTTTCCAGAAACACTGCCCTCTGCTGATGAGGGATTTTCCTTTATAAGAAACCAAAACAGACGAGTCGGATTTCACATAGCCGGAATCCCATAAATCGCCCTCGCCGACCTGCAATTTTTCTATAGTCGAAGCTACTAAAATCCTGTATTTAAGCTGTTTAATATCCCTTACGTTCCGGTCTTCAGTCGTTATTTCCCAGCTTAGGCGCGGCATGCGAGTGTCTATGCCCTGCGGATTATACAGGTTCTCGCATTTCAAACGGGTAACCGTTATCCCTGCATCCTCCGTTTTGCAGCACGCAAACAGTACGGCAACAACTGCTATTGCTAATAGGTGTTTCATCGTTTTATTGTTTAACACGAAGACACAAAGAAGCGAATTTGCATATTTGTCTTCATTTTTGACACTGCAAAGATAAGCCGTTTATTTCAGATCGCCAAACTTTTTAATCGGAAATCAGAAATATACTGGATTGC
Source organism: Tannerella sp. (assembly GCA_031272655.1). Lineage (GTDB taxonomy): Bacteria > Bacteroidota > Bacteroidia > Bacteroidales > Tannerellaceae > Tannerella. The sequence continues at coordinate 6,240 of JAISTJ010000029.1, read as the reverse complement.
TTCGCTGCGCTCGCGATTACGGCAACTTACTTGATTATTACCTTGAAGCGATTGTTATTGATTTCGGCTATATAGACTCCGCGGTTGAGGGTGATGGTTGTCAGACCGGCGGTAACTTTTGCCTGTTTTATGAGCATGCCGTTGATAGAATAGATGCCGGCTGTTGCAGGCGCTTCGGCATAGATATAGAGTTTATTCTGGTAGCTCCATACCCTGTAGCCGTCTATCTGCTCCAATCCTGTGCCGCTGCTTGCCTGTTCGGTAGATACGGTTACTGTCCATGGCTCTGTTACCTGCCGGATGGTGTATTCGTACTTGCCGCCGCCGAGGTCGGCGCCGATTAATTCGGCGTTAATGCCGGAATAGTATCCTAATGCTTTGACCATCAGGTTGTCAACAGTGGGGAAAGTGAGTGTGAACTTGAAGTCCTGATGCCCGGAAACATAATGTTTCACGCCGTCAACGGGATTAGCTTTCACTCCTTCGGGAACAGGCAGAATCTCTATCCAACGCTGTATATCGGGTCTATTATAAGAAGCAAACTGCAAGCATATCGTCTCGCGACAACGCGATGGGGTCGGCAAACCGGTATTCATAAGCTTCTCGCCAAACTGCCTGTTGACCCAAACATAGTAATTATCATCAGGAAACAGAAACCCACTGCGAGCTTCTATCATTGCAACAGGAACGACTTGTGACAGAGCGCCGCCACTACCCCCATATCCGGGTCCGGCGCCCAACAAAGCGCCTGCAGCAGCTGTTTGAGGCGAATAAAATCCGGCGACAATACTGTCAGGAGAATAGACTGATGTTTCATATATATCAACAACAATCTGCAATGCGTTATATTTTGCAAATATTGCAGCTATTTGCGGGTCGGTGCCCATACTGATATATGAAGCATATTGCGCCTGATATTCCTGTTCGTAATGATCCTTTATAGATGCAAACGGACCGGGTATAATCCCCATAAAGGTGAACATAGTCAAGGGATCTTCTTCTGCGAAACGTCCGGCTCCGGGGTTAAAATTTTCGTAGCGTGCATGATAAATGGAATCTAATATGTTTCCTTCGTACCAAACTCCTGCTATACCTCCGTCTGAAGTGCCTAAAGCATCCCATCCATAACTGTCGGATGAATAATAACCTTTCATGTTGGCTAAAACGCCGATGTTCTCGTCCATTTGCCTAAAACAAATGCTACCGGCGTCTGCCATCACAAAGATTTCATCCGGAGTAAGCGGCAGATCAGCCCGAATCCAAGGTTTGCCCTGAATACTGCGCATCATGTACTTCAGGGGCGTTCCGCTAATAACCTCAATATCTTTTAGATAACCGTCCGGATCAGTATATTGGCGTATTATAGAATCCGCAAAAACCGGATTGTTATAGAGGTTCAATGTGAATGTCAGCTCATCCGAATAGGCGCCTGTTTCAGGGTCAATAAACGGCTTGGGCCATGTGCAGGCGGATGTTCCACCGGCGCCCATAAATCTGCCTTGAGCATCCACAAAATCAGTCATAGCGGAATAATTACCGGTAGCAGGATCTGTGAAATAGATTTTAACTGTGCCGACGCCGTCTTCGGTGATTCCGTCAGCCTTGATTGAGAACGGATATGCGTCGAGTATTTCCTCAACCGGAATTACGTGCGTGGGAATGCCGCTTATAAAAATTACAGTGGGACTTGCAGCAATCATTGCCGTCGTGATGTCAATCTTTTTCAAAGTTTTTTGATCCTTACCTCCGGTGATGCTTTCATCCTTCAACACTCCCCCGTATTCAACCACCAAAGACACCTCATTGACAATATACGCATACTTGCTGTCAAAACCGTTATATAACGATAATACATGTTCTTTTAATCTATATAATGGATTGATACTGTTCAGATTATATCCGAACTGGCGGTAAGTGCATCCGGGATAATAAACAGCGTCATTATCGGCCGGTTTGTCAAAATCGTCTTTCCATGCGGGAAGGTCGCCGGGAACTTCAATTCTTCTAAGGGAAATGCCATTTGGCGCAAACACTTCGCTTTGGTTTGTCTTTGCGCTTCGAACGTTCGATTGCGAACTCGGCAGGGAGGATTCGTAATCAAACTTCCCGTTTCTATCATTATCAATTCCCCATACGGCATACAAAGTTGTAGCTGTGGCAGGCACATTATAAGAAGCTCCCAACAAAATAATCCGGCTTGCAACGGCAGAAGTAACCGGCGTCTTTTGTAACGGGAGTTTGACTTCACTCCATCCCAACAAAACATATCCGGTATATCTTACACCTCTATCTGTTAAAGTAATAGTAGAGTTTCCGATGACAGCTTCTGATTGGGGAAATCCTGTTGCAGTAGCGCCCATTCCTTTATCATAATTTAATGTAACCTGCTTGTAGTCAGGAACACCGTTGCTGTCAGTATCTCCGGCCCAAACAGCATATAGCGTTATTGCGCTGTTAACGGTTATCGTTTCATTAGGCAGGATGAGCGTTAATGCGTTTTCGGCCGTTTGAGTAGTTACAGGCGCTGCGGCTGTTGTGGTCCATCCTATAAACGTATAGCCGGTTTTTGCAAGATTGCCCTTGTCTAAAACGGTAGCTGTTGTGCCGAGAATGTAAGCATTATTGTCTGTGGGCGTTGTACCTGAGGTGCTGCCGTTATCGTTGTATGTTATACCGGCAGTCGCCGCTGTCAAAGTAACAGACGCATTTCCGCTTTTGCTCGGGTCGGTCGTAGAGGTAGCCGTAACGGTAAGCGTTGATGCCGTTTCGGTCGCTGCCACTGTCAACAGCCCGCTTGCATCAATCGAAGTCCCCGCGCCGCCGCCTGAAACTGACCATGTTACTGTCGTTGCCGCGCCGCCAACTGCTGTAACAGTCTCTGTAAATTGCTGCGTCGTACCTTTTTGAACTGTTACCGGAGATGGCGAGACAGCCACCGAAATAACTGCCGGAGCTGCCGTTGTCAGTGTAACTGTAGAAGTTCCGCTTTTGCCTGTATCAAATGTTGATGTTGCTGTAACTGTTAGCGTTGATGCTGTTTCAGTTGCCGCCACAGTCAGCAAACCGGTTGCATCTATAGAAGTACCTGCGCTTCCGCCTGAAACTGACCAAGTTACAGTAGTAGCCGCCCCACCAACGGCTGTAACTGTTGCTGAAAATTGCTGTGTTGTACCTTTTTGAACTGTTGCCGGAGATGGCGAGACAGCCACCGAAATAACTGCCGGAACCGCCGTTGTCAGTGTAACTGTTGAAGTTCCGCTTTTGCCTGTATCAAATGTAGAAGTCGCTGTAACTGTTAGCGTTGATGCTGTTTCTGTTGGTGCCACAGTAAGCAAACCGGTTGCATCTATAGAAGTACCTGCACTTCCACCTGATACTGACCAAGTCACGGTAGTAGCCGCCCCACCAACGGCTGTAACTGTTGCTGAAAATTGTTGTGTTGTACCTTTTTGAACTGTTACCGGAGACGGCGAGACAGCCACCGAAATAACTGCCGGAGCCGCCGTTGTCAATGTAACTGTAGAAGTTCCGCTTTTACCTGTATCAAAAGTTGAAGTCGCTGTAACTGTCAACGTTGATGCTGTTTCCGTTGCCGCCACAGTCAGCAAACCGGTTGCATCTATAGAAGTACCTGCACTTCCACCTGATACTGACCAAGTCACGGTAGTAGCTGCCCCACCAACGGCTGTAACTGTTGCTGAAAATTGTTGTGTTGTACCTTTTTGAACGGTTGCCGGAGACGGCGAGACAGCTACCGAAATAACTGCCGGAGCTGCCGTTGTCAATGTAACTGTTGAAGTTCCGCTTTTACCTGTATCAAAAGTTGAAGTCGCTGTAACTGTTAGCGTTGATGCTGTTTCAGTTGGTGCCACAGTCAGCAAACCTGTTGCATCTATAGAAGTACCCGCACTTCCGCCTGATACTGACCATGTAACTGTAGTAGCCGCTCCACCGACGGCTGTAACTGTTGCTGAAAATTGCTGCGTCGTACCTTTTTGAACTGTTACCGGAGATGGCGAGACAGCCACCGAGATAACTGTCGGCGGTGGAGGCGTCAATGTTACGGTTGCTGTCGCGCTCTTGGTTGGGTCAAAGATTGAAGTTGCCGTAACTGTGAGCGACGATGCCGTTTCGGTCAGCGCTACGGTCAGCAGCCCGCTTGCATCAATCGAAGTCCCTGCGCCGCCGCCTGTAACTGACCAAGTTACCGTTGAAGACGCGCCTCCTACAGCAACTACCGTTTCCGTAAACTGCTGTGTTGCGCCGCACTGTACCGTAGCAGTAGTGGGAGATACCGAGACGGATGTTACGGCAGGAGGCAGAACGCTTACTGTAACAGAGCCTGTCTTAGTGGTCGAAGCCGTTGTATATGTGGATGTTGCAGTTACGGTCAGCGAGGTTGCCGTTTCGTCTGCTCCTACGGTCAGCAAACCGTTTGCATCTATGGCAGTACTTGCGCTCGAGTGTGCTGAAATACTCCATGTTACCGTTTTGAAATCATCGGGAACGCTTATTGCGGTAGTTACTGCTGCTGAAAATTGTTGAGTATTGCCTTTATATACCGCTGTATTTGGCGTAACGGTAATGTTTGTTATCAGTTGCAACTGAGGCGAAAAAAAAAACGAAGTCGTAATAGATGAATTGTACCCTGTCGGATAGGCTTGTAGATAATTATCATTGCAATACAACCGTTGCAAATTGCTTAAACCTGATACATCCAATGTTGTGAGTTGATTATTATAGCAATCCAAGTTTACCAAATTGCTTAACCCTGACACATTCAATGTCGTGAGTTGATTATTATAGCAATCCAAGTATTGCAAATTGCTTAACCCTGACACATTCAATGTCGTGAGTTGATTATTTACGCAATACAAGGATCGCAAATTGCTCAAGCCTGAAACATTCAATGTTGTGAGTTGATTATTATAGCAATCCAAGTTTACCAAATTGCTTAACCCTGATACATTCAATGTCGTGAGTTGATTATAAAAGCAATATAAGTATTGCAAATTGCTTAACCCTGACACATTCAATGTCGTGAGTTGATTCTTAACGCATTCCAAGCGTTGCAAATTGCTTAACCCTGATACATTCAATGTCGTAAGTTGATTCCAATTGCAATACAAGGATTGCAAATTGCTTAAACCTGATACATTCAATGTCGTGAGTTGATTATATTCGCAATCAAAGACTTGCAAATTGCTTAACCCTGAAACATTCAATGTCGTGAGTTGATTGCCAGAACATCGTAAGTATTGCAAATTGCTTAACCCTGAAACATTCAATGTCGTGAGTTGATTAGAAGAGCAATACAAGGTTTGCAAAGCCGTAAAATATTCAATTCCTGCAAGGCTGGATATATTTATGCTGTTTACATCAACATAAATGATACCTGCCACATCCGTATCCAAAATCGGAGCGGACGAGGGTTTTCCAATCAGGGTATATACTTCCGCTTTGAAATTTGCGTCTGTAAACGCGGATGTTATATCCGTCTGGGCAAAGGATTTAATTGTGCCTGCCACCAAGAGCAGCAATGCGAGCGGTAAAGCGCGAAGCGTCGCTATACAGCGCTTTTGAGAATTGTTGTTCCTACTCGTAAGGCTTTTCGGACTCGCCCCGTTTGAATGGTCTCTTGTCTCCATCTCACTAACTCTTGCGCTGTATTCAGCGGCTTTCATTCTCATACTTTCCTTCATAATATATTTATTTTTAATTGTTTATATTCTGTAGTTGTTCAGGTTTGGGCATAAAAAAAGCGGACTTTTCTTTATCCGCTTATGAGGTTGTGAGAAATACCGTAAATACAAACAAGTAAAGCCCGCCGTTTGGCGAGCGTCAACTACTCATTCTTGTATTTACTTTTGAAACTTCTCACATTTCATAAGCAAGAACTCGCGTTAAACGCTTTTCAATATGTCTAAATGCGCGTCCCTGCCGCGCTCTGTTTTATACCATAACTCTGTTTATTAAGTTGTTAGTTAGTACTCTGTTTGTAGATACGTTGCTTCATCTGTTTCTGTTTATTCTGTGCCAAAATGAATCATTTTGCAGACTTCTGTCTATATGCGCCCGCAACTGGGGATAGGTCATATCCTTCGTCTCGGCGTAAATTGCAGCCTGAATTGCATTCTTCATCTCGACGCAATCGAAATCTTTCTTTTTATTGTTCATCGTTTCCATATATCGTCAGAGCATGGCGGCTTCATACCGTGTTTTACTCGGTCGTCGGTGCCA
>JAISTJ010000180.1 GCA_031272655.1 Tannerella sp. | reverse complement strand
CCTACTACGTCATAGACTTCCATTGGTTCTTCGCTTGTGATGTTTTCAATGTGGTGATATGCGTCGTACATTGCCGGACGGATAAGGTCGGTGAAGCCGGCGTCGAGTATGGCAAACTGTTTTGCCTCTCCCTGTTTTACATATAACACTTTGGAAATAAGCGAGCCGCATTGTCCGACGATAGACCTGCCAAGCTCGAAATGCAATTCCTGCCCTTCGCGACGGTTCACCAACTTGTTGAAAAGCGCAAAGTAGTTTTCAAATTCAGGGATGCAGAGATGGTTAGGATGGTGATAGTCGATGCCCAGACCACCGCCGAAGTTGAGCGTTTCAAGTTTTATGCTGCGTCGTTCGAACTCGTCCTGCAGGTCGTTTGACCTGATACACAGGTCGCGAAATGCTGACAGGTCAGTGATTTGCGAGCCAATATGGAAATGCAGTCCTCGGAAACGTATGTTTGCTAAGCGTTTCATTGCGTCAAGCGTAGCGTCGAGCATTCCGAGGTTGATACCGAACTTGTTCTCTGTCAAGCCGGTAGTAATTTTGGCGTGAGTATGAGCGTCCACGTTTGGGTTGATGCGCAACGATACCGGCGCCGTTTTGTTACGCCCCTTAGCGAGGGCGTTTATCACTTCGAGTTCGGCTACGGATTCGGCATTGAAGCAGGCGATGTCGTTGTCTAAGCCGAGCAGTATCTCCCAGTCAGCCTTGCCAACGCCGGCAAACACAATCTTTTGCGGCGGGATACCGGCTTCAAGTGCTGCACGTATCTCACCGCCACTGACACAATCAGCCCCAAGCCCGTTCTTGGCTACAATCTGCAGTATGCGGGCATTAGCATTCGCCTTAACAGCATAATGCTGGTGAAAATCGTACTTCTTGACCTCCGTGCGAACAACGCTCAAGGTGTCTTTCAGAAGCGCAACATCGTAGTAATAAAACGGCGTCTGCCTCTCGCGAAACGCCTTTACAGGAAAAGTACCTTTTATCATAATCATATCGTTTTCGGACTGCAAAAGTACAACTTTTTTTAATAAATCTAAAATCTAATATCTAAAATCGCGTATCACTCGGCAGGAACCGCTTGCCGCGCCCGAAGGATTTGTTTCCGCCTCCTCTTCATCGCCGACGCCGTTCTCTCCGCACGATAACAGACATAATATCAGCAGTATATAGAATATCTTTCCCAAATTTTTTCTTCAATTATACTGCAAAATTACTTGTTTATCGGCAACAATTGGATTTTTTCAGTACTTTTGCAGTAAAAAAAAGATGACAAGTTTATTGCAGGCTGACGGCATAAGCAAGCGTTTCGGGGCATTGTTACTGTACGAGGGCGTCTCGTTTGGTGTGGCGCAGGGACAGAAAATCGGGCTGATAGCGCGTAACGGCGCGGGTAAATCAACCCTGCTCAATATCATTGCAGGAAGGGAAAGCGCTGACGAGGGAACGCTCGTCTTCCGTAATGACCTGCGCACCGGCTACCTCGAACAGTCGCCCGCCTTCCCGCCGCAATGGACGGTACAGTACGCTTTGGGAACCCGTCATTGCGAGGAACGAAGCAATCTCATAAACAATGTATCGGAAGATTGCTTCGCTGCGCTCGCAATGACGGATGCGAAAGGCTTCGCAATGACGAATGCTGTTACTCTTAAAGCCGAACAACTGCTTACTAAACTGAATATCACCGACTTAAATCAGCCAATCGGCACAATGTCGGGCGGACAGATAAAGCGTGTGGCGCTTGCGCTGACGCTTGCGGCAGAGCCGGAACTGCTGCTATTAGACGAGCCAACCAACCATTTAGACCTTGAGATAATAGAATGGTTGGAAGGCTATCTGAAACGCTCGAATATCAGCCTGTTAATGGTTACTCACGACCGATATTTTCTCGATGCGGTGTGTAACAGTATTTTAGAGATTGATGACCGTCAACTGTACTCATACAAAGGCAATTACAGTTACTACCTTGAGAAGAGGTCGGAACGTCTCGCTGTTGGTCAGGCTGCCGCCGAACATGCTGCCAACCTGCTTCGCAAGGAGTTAGACTGGATGCGCCGTCAACCGCAGGCGCGCGCCACAAAGGCAAAGTCCCGCATCGACGCCTTCTATGAATTAGAAAAGCGTGCATCTCAAAAACGCGACGACAAAAACGTATCTTTAGATGTAAAAGCCTCGTATATAGGCTCAAAGATATTTGAGGCAGAGCATGTCAGCAAACGGTACGGCGACGTCCGCATTTGCGAAGACTTCAATTATATCTTCGGGCGCTACGAAAAACTTGGTATCATTGGCAACAATGGAACAGGCAAGTCCACGTTTATCAAGATGCTGACGGGCGAAACAGAGCCTGACAGCGGGCGTATTGCAGTAGGCGAGACCGTCCGCTTCGGCTATTACAGTCAGGACGGACTGAAATACAGCGACGACGACGGCAGGAAAGTTATTGACGCTGTGCGTGATATAGCCGAAACTATCACTCTTGGCAACGGCAAACAACTGACCGCCTCGCAGTTACTCAACCATTTCCTCTTCCCGCCTTCGCAGCAGCATGACTACATAGCGCGACTGAGCGGCGGCGAACGACGGCGCCTCTATCTATGCACCGTCTTAATGCGCAATCCTAACTTCCTCGTGCTCGACGAGCCGACTAACGACCTTGACATCCCAACGCTAAATATCCTCGAAGACTATCTTGCCGACTTCAAAGGCTGCGTCATCGTTGTCTCGCACGACAGATATTTCATGGACCGCGTAGTTGACCATATATTAGTCTTCCACGGCAATGCTTATATTCAAGACTTTCCGGGAAACTATTCACAGTACAGACTTGCCAAAAAAGAAGCCGACACCGCCACCACCACCCCATCATTGCGAACCACCCCGTCATTGCGAGGAACGAAGCAATCTCTTTCATCCACCCCGTCATTGCGAGGAACGAAGCAATCTCAAACCGCTGAAAAAAAACTAACCTACAAAGAGCAAAAAGAACTCGAAGCCCTCGAAACCGAAATCCCCGCCCTCGAAGCCGAGAAAGCCGCTTTAGAAACCTCCATGAGCAGCGGCGAACTGTCAATAGAAGAAATCCAAGAACAATCAACCCGTTACGCCGAACTCATCGCCATAATTGACGAAAAAACAGCGCGTTGGTTAGATTTAAGCGAAAAAATGATTACTTTTGCCGAAAGATAATTAAATATGAAAGAAATAATTAACGCAAAAAATCTTAGTTTTTTTGTATTATCACTTATTATAACGAGCTGTATTTCAGATAGTTCAAAACAGATAAAAAACGATTTCATCTCCCCACCCCCATCGGCACAGACCGGCGTTTACTGGTATTGGATGTCGGATAATATTTCGCGCGAAGGCGTGGTCAAAGATTTGCATGCCCTGAAACAGGCAGGCATTAACAGCGTTTTTATCGGCAATATCGGCGGCGAGGGCACCCCTTACGGCGACGTGAAACTGTTTAGCGACGAGTGGTGGGAGGTGCTGCATACGGCGTTGAAAACCGCAGGCGAACTCGATATTGAGGTCGGCATGTTCAATTGTCCGGGCTGGAGTCATTCGGGCGGCCCGTGGATTGAGCCGCATCAGGCAATGCGGCATTTGATAGCGTCAGAGACGAGGGTTTCGGGTCCAGGAAAGGTTAGCATAACTTTGCCCGTCCCACCGAATCCGACTCGCTACAGGGATTGGTCGCGTGAAGAATTTGTTGAAGACGGCAGTAAGCCATCGTCTGATTTTCAAGATGTTAAAGTATTAGCATTTCCTGTTTCGAGCGATTATTTCGTCAATCTGTTTGAAACGGAAGGTGCAAAAGTCGTTACGGAAGGGACGTCCCTACCGGCAGCGAGCGAGATATACCTTGAAGCCAAAGTTCCGGCATCTTCGCCCCTGTCGCCGCGTTACCGCATCAAAGGCGGGCGCGACGGGAATACCGCCGTGTCGGTTATCCACCTGAAACTACCGAAATCACGCGAGGCACGCAGCCTTGCCATTTATCCTTCGGGATATTGCAGGGCAGAAGCGAAATTGCAGGCAAAAATCAACGGGCAGTTCGTCTCCGTCGCTACCTTCCCTGTTTATCGTGTATTCCCGATTCCATCCACCGGCGCGGTTCCTTACGCACCTGTAATAAAGTCGTTTGCTGCGACTACGTCCGATGAATTTAAACTTATTATCCGTAATTCCGACCGCGACGCCGCCTTAGGAAAAATAACGCTTTCACCGGCTACTACGCTCGACTTTTTTCCCGAAAAGACGCTCGACCGTGTGAATCA
>JAISTJ010000155.1 GCA_031272655.1 Tannerella sp. | reverse complement strand
CGGCTGCATCCTATTGAGCTGAACAAGCCTGCAGTTGATTTTTTTGAAGGCGCAGTGCTGGGCAACGGCGGCATGGGCGTAGTAGTAACAACCCGCCCCGACGCTATCCAGTTTCATTTCGGGCATAACAACGTATGGGACATCCGGGTAGCGGAAGATAATCAGGACAAAACGGGCACTTTTGAAGAGATTATAGCCCGCGTAAAAGCGTTGCCGGAAGGGTTAAAAAGCATCCGTGACGACGCTTGGTTCAGGAATTATTTTGAATTGATGCGGGTGAACTATGACAAGCCATACCCCCGTCCGTTCCCGTGCGGCACTGTAGTGCTTGGTTTCGACCGCGGAAAAGCGGAAATGCTTGGTCATAAGACAGATATCTCAACCGGAATCTGCGAAGTATATTTGCTCGTAGATGGCAAAAAGCAAACTTTGCAGGTTTTTACGGACATGACCGCCGATGTGCTGTGGTTCAGGCTTCTTGACGCTAACGGACAACCCGCGCCGTCGTGTTTCAACCGGTTAAGGATGATTCCTGACCCTAAAACGCCGCGCGACTTCCCCAACTATACATTTAAAGAAGGTCAATCGCTTTCATTCACGCAGGTGATGCCGTATCAGACGCCGGAAAAATACGACAAGACGGCAGGTCATCCCAAAGATAAAGCGTTCAGGCTCGAAGTTCGCGTCAGTTCCGAGCTTGTGAACGGCACCCGCCATTTAGTAAGCGGTCAGGACGAGCCTCTCCGCCGCCTCGAACGTTATATCGTGCAGGACAATAAGCCGTTCACAGGATATATAACTCTTACTGAAGGACTTGCAACCGACGTCAAAGCAAAGCAGGACGGATTAAACGCGCCGACGGCATCCGGATACAGCGCCGCTTCGCAAAAATCCGTATCCGAATGGGCGACGTTTTGGAACAAATCAGGTGTGAAACTTGCCGACAAATTCCTTGAAGAAATCTGGTATTGGAACCTTTATTTCTTCAATTGTTCCGTAAAAGAAGGCGTTACATGCCCCGGACTGTTTGCCAACTGGAGCCTCGGAGACATTGGCACAGCTTGGCACGGCGATTACCACATGAATTATAACACGCAGCAGCCGTTCTGGATGCCGTTCTCTACCAATCACTTAGACAAAAACTTGCCTTATGTTGATATGGTTTACCACCTGCTGCCCGTCAGCGAAAAGTGGGCGAAAGAGTATTACAATATGCGGGGCGCGTTCTTCCCTCATTCAGCCTATCCGGTGGACATGACGTATCATCCATATCCGCTTCCCGACTGGGGTTGGGAGGTATTTGAAACGCCATGGACGGTGCAGGGACTATGGTGGCATTATATCTACTCGTTGGACGCCGATTACCTGAAAAATCGCGCGTATGATCCTATTAAAAAGGCAGTTATGTTTCTTGTGGACTATATGAAACGCCCCGACGGGCATGGGCCGCAGTGGAACGACAACCTTTACCACATTATCCCGTCCGTACCGCCGGAACTGTACAGCCTGCAGCCCGGATTCAAATACAACTACGATACACAGTGCGATTTGACGCTTACTAAGTTCATTTTCAACGCTTTCATCGAAGCTGCGTCTGTTTTGAAACTTGAAAAACAGGAAAAGGCGCTTTTAAAAGATGTAAAAGAAATTTTGAGCAAGATGCCCGAATATTCCACAGCGAAATCGGAACAATACGGCGAAATCTACACATCGGTGCCTGAGGAAACGGATAAAATGGTTTACAACCTGCCTGCAAACCTGCTACATGTCTTTCCGGGAGAAGAATATGGCATTGATGCGCCTGCCGATGTGAAGCAGAAACTGCTCAATACCTTACGCGCTCACCGCAACGAAGGCGGAAATGACATCGTGTCGCTCAGCATGATTGCCGTTCGTCTGGGAGAGCTTGATATTGAGAGGTTTAAACGCCAAGTGCATTATTCCATGTTGCCTAACAAATCTGCCGCCGACATGGTGATGCAGGGCGGGGGACGGTATGACGACAATACCAACTATGCTTTTATGGCGCCAATGGGCTTGTGGTTTGAGAATTTTGCGCTGCCGCTTGTAGTGAACGAATGTATGCTTCAGAGCTATGACGGGCAGATCCGCCTGTTCCCTAACTGGAATAAGACCGTTGACGCCGAGTTTTCAACCCTTCGCGCAGTCGGTGCGTTTCTTGTAAGCGCCTCATATTCAAATGGAAAAGTCGGCAAACTCCGCATTCTCAGCGAAAAAGGCGCTCCCTGCAAACTCATCAACCCGTGGGGAACAGCTTCCGTAAAACTGATACGCAACGGCAAACCTGCCGAAACGCTATCCGGCGCAACGCTGACTTTCAAAACATCTCCGGATGAGGTTATTGAGTTTGAGGTTTCAGGTTTGGGGGTTTGAGGTTTTGAGTTTGAAGTTTCAGGTTTCAGGTTTCAAGTTTTGAAAAAAATCAAAAAAAAACTCATATTTTTTTGGATATTAAAAAAATATTTGTAAATTTGCAGCCGAATTATAAGTTATTTTTTATGAACACTCTCGTTTTAGTTAGATATTGGTGGCGCTTGCAATGTTCCCGTTGTGAGTGACTCCGTTGCTTTTCATTTTTATAATAATTTTAAAAGTTATGTTGGAAAGAACCTGTTGAACTCACATTCAACAGGTCTTTTTATTTTTTATTTTAGATTTTAGATTTTAGATTTCAAACTATAAACAATAAACTATAAACTATAAACTAAATATGTACAAATTCAAGACAAAAAGCAAGAAACTGTTGGGCGACCTGCATACGCCGGTGAGCCTGTATCTCAAACTGCGCGACGTCTATACCAAGTCGGCGCTGTTGGAGAGTTCTGATTTTCATGGTAATGAGAACAGCCTTTCGTTCATTGCCCTCTGTCCGCTGGCTTCGATAGGTATCAATGCGGGCGTGGCTACCGAGACCTTTCCGGACGGGACTACGCAGACGAAGGCGATAGGCGAGAAATACTTAGTGTCGGACGCGATAGGCGATTTCCTGAAGCGTTTCAGCGTGGAGGGCGCCGACAAGGACTACTGCGGGCTGTTCGGCTACACAGCCTTCGACGCCGTCCGCTACTTCGAGAACATACCCGTCATGGAGTATCACCACCACGATTCGGACGCGCCCGACGTGTGCTACATCCTCTATCGCTTCCTGTTAGTGTTCGACCACTTCCGTAACGAACTGACGCTCATTGAGTTGCTCGGCGACGGCGAGAGCAGCCGTTTGGACGAGATAGAGGCGATGATAGAGAACCGCAACTTTGCCTCGTACGACTTCCGCGCTACGGGCGAGCGCACCTCAAGCATCACCGACGAGGAGTACAAGGCCATGGTACGCGAAGGGATACGGCACTGCCTGCGCGGCGACGTGTTCCAGATAGTGCTGAGCCGCCGCTTCGAGCAGACCTATCAGGGCGACGACTTCAAGGTCTATCGCTCGCTGCGCAGCATCAACCCCTCGCCTTACCTGTTTTACTTCGACTTCGGCGGCTTCCGTATCTTCGGCTCGTCGCCCGAAACGCACTGCAAGGTAGAGAACGGTCGCGCGAGCATAGACCCTATCGCAGGGACGGCCTTCCGTACCGGCAACGAGGCATTAGACCGCAAGCGTGTGGAAGCGCTCATCGACGACCCGAAGGAGAACGCCGAACACGTGATGTTGGTTGACCTCGCGCGTAACGACCTGAGCCGCAACGCGAGCAACGTCAAGGTGGACTTCTACAAGGAAGTGCAGTACTACAGCCACGTTATGCACCTTGTATCGCGTGTGAGCGGCGACATCAACCCCGACAGCGACGCCATACGGACGTTCATCGACACCTTCCCCGCCGGAACGCTCAGCGGAGCGCCTAAGGTGCGGGCTATGCAACTCATCACCGAACTGGAGCCTCACAACCGCGGTATCTACGGCGGCTGCATAGGGTTCATAGGGTTCAACGGTAATATGAATCAGGCTATTACGATACGTACCTTCGTGAGCCGCAGTAATGTGCTGTACTATCAGGCAGGCGCCGGCATCGTGGCAAAAAGCAACGACGAGCGCGAACTGCAGGAGGTCAACAGCAAACTCGGCGCCCTCAACAAGGCGATAAAGGAAGCCACAACGCTACGCAATTAGTGATTAGTGGTTAGTGTTAGTGGTTAGTGGGTTTAACACGAAGGCGCGAAGTTATGAAGGCACGAAGTTTGAAAATTTGAAAATTTGGGATTTGAGGATTTGAATCTTTGAACTTTAAACTTGAAACGTTCTGCCTTCCTGCCTTTCTGTCTTCGTGTTGGAAATCTGAAATCTAAAATCTAAAATCTTAAATAGAAATGAACTGTTTATTATTTGATAATTACGATTCGTTCACGTATAATCTGCGGCATATATTGCTGGAACTCGGTGTGGCGACCGACGTGAGGCGCAACGACCGCATTGAGTTGGACGAAGTGGAGCGATACGACAAGATAGTACTGTCGCCCGGTCCGGGTATCCCGTCGGAGGCGGGCTTGTTGCTGCCGCTCATAAAGCGCTTTGCGCCTGCGAAGTCTATACTCGGCGTCTGTCTCGGCGAGCAGGCGATAGGCGAGGCTTTCGGCGCTAAACTGCTGAACCTCAGCGATGTGTTTCACGGGGTATGTTCCGACATCCGCGTGAAAGTGAAAGACCCTATCTTTGAGGGACTTGAACCGGCATTCCGTGCCGGAAGATACCATTCATGGGTAGTCTCGGAGGAAAACTTCCCTGACTGTTTGGAGATTACCGCCGTTGACGCTGTCGAAGGGCGTATCATGGCGCTTCGCCACCGCACCTACGACGTGCGCGGCGTACAGTTTCACCCCGAATCAGTCCTCACCCCGCAAGGGAAGCGGCTGATAACAAACTGGTTAAACAGCCCCCTGGCCCCCTAAGGGGGAAATTGAAATAGAAACATGTCCTTCCTCCCCCCTTAGGGGGGATTGAGGGGGGCTTAAAAATAACATATAAATGAAAGAAATTTTATATCGCCTCTTTGACCATCAGTACTTGGGTCGTGCGGAGGCAGAAAGAGTACTGGCTGACATAGCCGAAGGAAAGTACAACAACGAGCAGGTCTCGGC
>JAISTJ010000150.1 GCA_031272655.1 Tannerella sp. | reverse complement strand
ACGTTCAGTCCGGCTATCTCGCCTGCTTCCTTCGTAGCCTGACGCTGCGAATCGCTGAAGTATGCCGGTACGGTGATGACCGCCTCGGTTACTTCCGTGCCAAGATAGTCTTCCGCCGTCTTTTTCATCTTTTGCAGTATCATTGCCGATATTTCCTGCGGCGTGTAGAGACGTCCGTCGATGTCCACACGCGGGGTGTTGTTATCGCCCCTGACCACGCTGTACGGCACGCGCTGTATCTCTTTCTGCACCTTGTCGAAGGTCTCGCCCATAAACCGTTTGATGGAGAAGATGGTCTTCTTCGGGTTCGTAATCGCCTGACGTTTAGCAGGGTCGCCTACTTTGCGCTCGCCGCCTTCCACGAAAGCCACGATAGAGGGCGTAGTGCGTTTACCTTCGCTGTTTGCTATCACAACCGGCTCGTTGCCTTCAAGGACGGCAACGCATGAGTTGGTTGTTCCTAAGTCTATTCCAATAATTTTTCCCATTTCTGTAATCTATTTGTTTAGTTATTAATTAATTATCGTATCACTGTTTCGCATTCTTTTTCAGAAATACGACAATCATACATCAAATTATGTGCCAAAAAAAAATGCGCCAATCAATGGCGCATTATATGACAAAATGTCAGGTTTGTTGTTAAGACGGGGTCAGAAGCAAGCCTACTTTTTAATAATTTTCCGTGTCAGGTCCCCGACTTTCAGGAAATAAACTCCTGCAGGTAAGGTTGAAACGTCAAATGATGTTACTAAACTATTGGTTTTCAGTGATTTAATAAGCGTACCCGAAGCGTCGAAAAGTTTTGCTTCAGAGCCTTTGAGCGTCTCATCAACGGCGACGTCAAAGACATCGGTTACGGGATTGGGATAGACTGCCAACGCTTTCTGGCTGTCGGCATCCGGCGCATCGATAATGGCGCCGTAGGAATAGAGGCTGTAGGCGCTCATGCGGGAATTGGTCTCATCGCTGTAGTACTCGCTACGGACAAGGCTGCCGTTATCATTGAAGATATTGACGATTCGGCCGTCGGAAACCCAGCGGCTGTCAATCGGGAAAAGCGAAGTGGCGGTAAAACTGTTGCCGCCGGTTTCCTGATAGACGTACTTGCCGCCGTCAGTCCAGATTTTGCCCGAATTGTCAAGCGTTTGATAAAGCTCTTCGCTGATTGCGCCGTCGCTGTTATAGATGTAGAGTATGCGGGAAACGGCATTGGCGGCCGTTACCATAATATATTCCGTCAGCCGTCCGTTGGCGTCATAGTTCCATTCGTTCCTTTCCGAAGGCTCCGTGTTGAGCGTTCCGGTTTCTTTATTCCACTGATACTTAAGCGAATACGACTTTCGGCCGTCGGAATTGCAGGTAATATCGGTCGTAGAAGTAACCTGCCATTCCGACAGTACGCGGCGATAGGCGGTAACGGTAATTTTCCCCGTCCGGTAGGAATAATCTTCCTTTGAAATGTCGTTCCAAGCTTCCGATGAGGCGTCCCAACGCTGCATCAGCTCGGTTTTCTTCTGCCCGCTTTCGTTGTAAGCGAAAACCGTCCTGTCGAACGGCACATTGTCGGTACGATAGAATGTTATGTCCGTAAGTTGCTGAGAGGCAGGCTGATTCTTAGCAAATGACACCGTTGCAGGGTGCAGGTTCAGAGGGTTGCAGGAAGACTGGGCTGCTGCTGAGCCGGCAACCAATAACACTGTAAATGATAAAATGATAGTTCTCAATTTCATTGTTTAATCAGTTTAATTGTTATTTTGAAAACACAAAAGTACAAACTTTTTCTATAAAGTCAAATTTTTTTGCTAAAATTGCACTCGCAAAACTAAAAATTTTATCCGCTTATGAAACGAATATCGTTATTTATCGTATTGATGCTTAGCGTTTTAGCATTAACAAGTGAGGCAAAGAAGCCGTCAACGCCGCGAACCATCGCCCACCGTGGCTATTGGGACACGGAGGGGTCGGCTCAAAATTCCGTCGCCTCGCTTGCCAAAGCGCAGGAGCTTGGGGTGTATGGCTCGGAGTTTGACGTCTGGCTTACAACCGACGGCAAAGTCGCCCTTAACCACGACGGCGTCATTAACGGCGTTACTATTCAGGACGCCAAATGGGATGACATTAAGGACTTTACGCTATCAAACGGCGAAAAGATACCCCTGTTGGAGGATTACCTGAAGCAGGCGAAAAAGAACAAAAAAGTAAAGTTGATACTTGAAATCAAGTCCCACCGCACTCCCGAACAGGAAAAAGCCGTTGCCGAAGCTGTCGCCCGCATTGTTACGGACGCAAAGATGGGCAAACAGGTGGAGTATATATCGTTCAGTATCAATATCTGCCGTGAGCTTGCACGCTTGCTGCCCAAGGAAGAAATCGCTTACCTTGCTTCCGGAAATTCGGCCTATACCATTGATGAGCTTAAAGCGATGAATATCAATGGAATAGACTATCATATCGGCATCTTCCGCGCCCATCCCGAATATGTTACGGAAGCGCACAAGAATAAGATGACTGTTAATGTCTGGACAGTCAACAAACCTGAAGAAATGGCCGAAATGATGAACCTCGGCGTGGACTTCATCACCACCGACAATCCCAAAGAAGCCCTGAAACTCGGCAAAAAGTAATCAGAATCCGAACAGGCCGCCGACTTTCCCAAGTATATCCGGTTTGCCGTCGCCGTCCTTATCGGCGAGGGCAGATGAGAGCAGGCTGTCTAAACCGCCGCTGCTTTGGGAGCCGAGCAGTCCGCCGAGCAGCCCTCCAAGTCCGCCGAGACCGGTGTTCGAGCTTTGTTTCTTACTGCCGACGAGCGACAGCAGCAACGGCGCCACCGACGACAAAATGCTGCCTACCTGACCGGCAGACAGACCTGTTTTCTGCGCTAATCCGCTCTGTACCTTCGAGTTATTGCCCCCGAATATATGCCCGAGAATCTTGGCGCCGTCGCTAAGGTCAATGTTACTGAGATACGAGCCGATGTTGCTTGTGTTGCTTGCCGCATGTTGATCGAGCGCCTGCGCGAGTGAGCTTGCGCCATGTTCCGTTGAAGCGTTCTGTTGCATTCCCTTGAGGAGAAGGGGCACTGCTTTAGACAGGAGGTCCGACACTTGTGAAGGCTTCGCCCCGCTGTTCTTGCTGATAGCATTGATACTATCAGGACTGATTACTGTTGATAACAAACTTGATAAATCCATAGTCAATAGTTTTAGTGAATATTCGGGGCAAATGTAAAAATAATATTTAAAAAATCAACAAAAAAGGCAAAAAAAATGCGGCTGCCCTCGCAATTACAAGACAGCCGCCACGTGTAGGTAAGCACGTTTAATATTGACTAATACCGTCGCGAGACACGACGGTAAACCGTATAAGTATTATTCCCTGATAATCGGAACAGACTTGTTGTTAAACAAATAAAATCTCTCTTAGCTGTCATTGAATTGTTAAAAATCAATTTATTCTATTTTATTATTGCCTTCGTCCGGATGGTTGGTTGCTCAAACACATTCGTCCGAAAAGCGCCGCAAAATTAGTAATATTTTTTAATATGCAAATTTTTTTCAACTTTTTTTCAAAAAAAATTTTCAACAGGCATCTTTTACGAGTTTCTCGCGGCTTATTCCGTACTTTTCGGCGCAGTGGAGACTGTCTTTTGGCTCAACATGCACAACTATGTCGTAGATATTGTCAATGCTTTTATTGATGCTGTTCTCTACGTTCTGCGCTATCTGGTGCGCTTCAGTGAGGGTCAGCCCGCCTTCAACCTCGATGTCGAGCACGATGTTGTACATGTTGCCGACCTGACTTGAGCGGATTCGGTGGGGGTTGTACGCACCGGGCACCCTTTCGGCAGCCTCAATCACTTTCCGGTAAACGGAAGTATCTTCGATGCCGTCCATCAATACGATGTTCGCTTCCTTGAAGATTCCTATTGCCGACCATGCTATATAAAGTCCTATTATACAGGCTATTATCGGGTCAAGGACAGGTATGTTAAGCAAGAAAGTGCAGGCAAGGCCGGCCAAGACGCCAACCGAGATGATGACGTCGTTGCGCATATTGATGGCATTGGCTTTGAGCATGGACGAATCGCACCGCTTGCCCTGTACAAACTGGTACCATGCCAAGAGCAGCTTGCCGGCAATCGAAGCGACTGTCGCCCATATCGCCAGCATTGACGGCAGCTCGGGCTTCTCGTCGCTGAGAATCTGTCTCACCGCCGCAACAACTATCTGGCAGCCCATGAAAAAGATGACGAACGAAAGGATTGTGGATGCGATATTTTCGGCCTTGTTCCGGCCGAAGACGTAACGGGAATTTGGCGGGCGGCCGACGATTTTGGACGCTAACAGGATGATGACCGACGTTATCACGTCCGACACCGTATCCAACCCGTCGCTCAGCACTGCCATACTGCCCGACACTATCCCCACGACCACTTTCAAAAGCGACAGCAGCGCGTTCCCTGCTACGCTTATCCATGACGTCCGTATCAAAATTTTCTGCCTTCCTTCTTCCTGTATCATAAGTTACACTTCACTATCATATCAAAAAGTTTGCCGCCGCAAAGATAGCATAAAATCTTGAAATACTCTTATTTCGGCTCGTATTGTTTTAAAAAAAATCTTCATTTTGCAAAAAATTTTCCGTGTTTTCAAAAAAAAATCTATCTTTGCACTCAAATTATCGGACAAGTCGGACGATAAGCTTGAGAGGTCTTGGTTTTATGCCCGTAACAGAATAGAATACATATACAATAAAATATAATAGAATAGAATATTATGCTTATTAATGAACTTTACACCCTGGGAATTGTAGTGCTTGGCATTGTGCTGACGCTGTTTGGGATTGTGTTTCTTTTAGTGCATATCCCTGATAATAAGGAGTTTGACAACTATCGTCAAGCGCGGCGTGCTATGGCTGTAGCTTACCTGTTTTTTGCCGTTGTGAACTTTTTCGAGCTTGCGTTTCGGGATACGGACGGTCATATTAACATAATGGTTATCAAGATGGTAACTATCTCTGTTGCATTTTCACAGGCGTACCTGTTCACATTTGCCTGCCTGCGGCTTCTTGGCGCCGGCGGGGGATTGCATAAATGCCTTGGCAAGGAACCGGTTCCGGTCTTAGCGCTTGTTGCCGCTGTCTTCATTTCATTCTGTGTTTTTGACGAAACTGCCTTTGACATAGCGGTTTATGTTTTTATGACTATCTATTTTGCCGCTTTGGTTTATTACACATGGAGTTTTACAACTAATTACCGCCGTTTTTGCCGTCGTATGGACAACTATTTTTCGACCGACAAGGCAGCCCGCCTGCGTTGGGTGGCAATCGTGTTCTTTACTGCGCTTGGCGTCGGTGTTACGGCGTTTGCGGCTATGTGGTTCACTTCCACGTATTTTGCCTTTACCTTCGACATTTTTGCGATATGGTTTTACTCCTATTTCGGTTTTCGGCTAATCAACTATCTCTGGGAGTTTGAACACATCCATACGGCGATTGATATACCTGATATAGAGGATGTTATAATCCAAGAAGAAGAAGAAGAAGAGGAAGAGCCGGAAACGGCATTAACGTATATAGATAAGACGAACATAAAATTAGAACAGAAGCTTGAGAAATGGTTGGCGGAAAAGAAATACACCGATCATAGTTTAACGATAGACGTTCTCGCGGGTGAACTGGCTACAAACAAATACTATCTTTCGCGTTATATTAACACATTGAAAAACAAGACTTTCCGTACATGGATAAACGAACTTCGCATAGAAGAGGCGAAGCGGCTGATGTTTTCAAACCCAAATATATCTGTGAACGAGATCGTATCGAAATCAGGTTTCGTTGACAAAAGTAACTACTTCCGTCAGTTTTCACAGCAAACCGGCCGGACGCCGAAAATGTGGTTAAAAGAACAGGGTCTTTTAAGCGAAAAATAATCTTCATATCTACAACCCGCATCAATACTGAATGTTTGCTGTTTTGCAACTCGATTTTTGTTGTTTTGCAACTAAAAAATTGTCGTTTTGCAACTCGGACGAAAAAATTTTGTTGTTTTGCAACTAAAAAACGGGAAAATTGTTGTTTTGCAACTAAAATTTTGTTGTTTTGCGACCTATTGTATAAAATAAAGTCCGTAAATTTGCAGTCGGTAAGAAGCATATCGAATTTAATATTATAATTTATGGATATTTTTAAACATTTTAGATTGAAAAATACTCTGTTGTTACGTCCGGAGTATAACGCGACCAAGTCATGTGGTGACTTGCAAGTTGATAATGTCTTTACTATCAATAAGGTAAATTTGACGTATTTTAACGGGATGAGGCGTAAATCCCTTATCCCCAGTGTTTTAACGAACAAACCACACCGGAATCGTCATGCGTATGTATGGTTCAGCTCACTGCTGTTCCTGCTGCTGACCTGCTTCGCGGCGGGCGTCAGGGCGCAAACGCTGGTTACGACCTACTCACAATTGGCCACTGCAATAGCAAGCTCTGATGCGTCAATCGTAATTGACGGCAGTGGGGGGCCCATTTCTGCGACAACCCGTATCGTTATCGGCTATACGGTAACGATTACCGGCATTAACAACGCCATACTTGATGGTGGCAATGCTACCCAGATATTCCGCATTGTATCAGGCGGCAATGTTACGATTGAAGACGTTACATTTCAAAATGGCAATGGCTTTGACGGCTCTTCGCCTGATGATGGTGGCGCCATAGTAAACGCTGCAGGCGGTATTATTACCCTGAACAGATGTACATTCAAGGACAATGCTACTATAGATGGCCGTTACGGAGGCGCTCTTAGCAATTATACCGGCGCTACCATGACCGTGAACAACTGTACATTTACAGGGAACGTAGCCACCGGTTATCCTGGTGGGCAATGGCCTCACGGCGGCGCTATAAACAACTATCAGGGCACCTTGATCGTTAATAATTGTGAATTTTCGAACAACAGTGCTACCTATTTGGGACATGGCGGCGCAATCGCTAACAACGATGGTGGCGTCGGTACAAATGCTACAATAACTGTTAACAACTGCAAGTTCGCAAATAACACTGCATATTTCGGCGGTGCGGTATGTTCCAGGGTTTCCAGCTCAAACATGAATTTATCAGTCATAAGCAACAGCCTGTTCACGGGTAACCAAGCCACGTATGGAGCTGTGATAATGTGCGCGGAAGGCGGTGCACCGGATAACTTTAAGATTGTCAACTGTACAATTACCAAGGACAATATTGCTGATGCTAATGGCAATGTATTTGCGTATTGGTGGCACAACGGCACGCCAGGTATTCCTACTTCTACCGATCCCAAATTTATAAACTGTATTATAGAGGAGGCGCCGGGAGGGAATTGGTTTTTTGATTACGATCCATTATCCGGCGCTACCAAGGATAATGTGCGTTTCTCAAATTGTCTTTCGGAATATATGGCTGCGGATATGGGTGCTACGTAGAGCGGGAACGGCAATATCACTGCTGCCGACTTGGGCTTGAACGCCGATTATACGCTGAAACTCGGAAGCCCTGCAATAGATGCGGGCGACAACTCGGCAGCAGTCGGGTCTACCGATTTGGCCGGTAATGCACGTATAAACCCGATTACAAGTACCGTTGATATTGGCGCCTACGAGTATGAGCCGGACGTTACCGCTCCGGTTGTAACGCCGGGCGTAGGTATCCGCACAACTGATGCGACAGGTACGGCAAGTTTCAGCACAAACGAGGCAGGCGATTATTACTATTTGGTAGTCGAAGAAGGCGACCCGGCGCCATCTGTGGCAGCTATTACCTCCGGTACTGGCACTGCATGCGGTACAGGCACAACAACTATCTCTTTGACAGGCTTGACGCCCACCGGAAAAGACGTCTATATAGTCGTGATAGATCCTTCGGGGAATATTTCGGCGCCTGTTATGGTTAACGTTCCGGCAGGCATCACAAAGTTGTCGGCTGACCCTGAGAGCATAGATTTCGGCCGATTATACGTTGGCTACGAAGTGTCTCCTACACAGTTAGTTACTATCACTAATATAGGCAACATCACTCCTGTCCAAACTTTTTGTAAAAAAAGTGGTTGATATTTTATAACAGATTGATTATCAGCTATTATAATTTTAGAAATCGAGAAAAAGTTGTTCAAAATCTTTTTCTTGTTCCC
>JAISTJ010000149.1 GCA_031272655.1 Tannerella sp. | reverse complement strand
GTTCGCAATGACGGGAAAGAGTTCGCAATGACGGGAAAGAGTTCGCAATGACGGGAAGGAGTTCGCAATAACGGACTGCTTCCCGTCCGAGGCAAACTTGTATAAAAAAACTCAGATTTCCGAGAAATCGAGCGGCGAGAGTAGGACTACTTTGTTGTCGGTGGCGGTGTTGGCATATTCAGGTTTGACGCGCATTGTTTGCCATTCTTGCGATGAACTGAACTGTTTCCAAGCCTCATTCCGGGTGTCTTCGTTCTTGCCCCATGTCAGGTAAATCAGCGACGGCATGCGCGGGCCTGCGATGACATTGCCATAACATACCGAATGAACGCCAACCTTGTCGAACAGTGCGACTTCTTCGGTCTCAAACATCTTGATTTTCCGCCAATTAGCTTCCTCATTAGGACTTTTGTAGTTGCGGAACTCAAGCAAAGTACGCTCTGCCGACGGCTGAATGAGTGTCGGGTATTTGTCAAATGCCTCACACAGAAATGTCTGATATTCAGTATAAACAGGCTTCGGGGCGGTAGCTTCAAAGAAGGGTTGCGCCGCTTTAAGGTAGTTTTCGTCCTTGCATAAGCCGCTTTTGGCTTTGCGATAAGCGTCCCAATCATTGTAAACATGCAGGATGTAACGCAATTCATGTTCTTCGGGCTTAAGCAGTTTGAACGCTCCTGTTTTTACGTTCAGCTTCTTTAACGCAGGGATCAGCGTCCGGCTGTAATACTCGTCAAGCTCATGACCGTTGCTTGTGAGAGTGTAGATTTTCCACTCATAAATGTTTTTTGCCGACGTTGCACCGGCGGAATTTGTACAGGCGGCAAATGCTTCGACCGCCGGAGCGGCAGCTAATAAACCGCTCATCTGTAAGAAGTTTCTTCTTTTCATACGTCAATATTTTGATTGATTAAATGTAAATATTTTTCATTTTAAAAATGCAAAGATAACGATTTGAAATCTTATTTTTTTCAAATTTTCTTGTTTTTAAAAAATAGTTTTTAAATTTGTCGTCAAAATATATCATGTAACTTTGTTTTTAATGTGTTAAAACGTTGAATTATATGGCAATAAAGAAAAGAATACAAATAACGATGTTGTTTTTCAGCTGCTTATTTGTTAATGCGCAGCAAATCAACCTAATACCCGAACCGGTTTCACTGACGGCGACGGAGGGAACGTTTTCACTTAACGGGGAATTAACCGTAGTGGCAGCGAGAAACCTGCAATCACAGGCAGCTTTTCTCAAGGAAATGCTTCAAAATGAAGCTGGTATTAACATTTCAAGCGGTAAAGCGCCTAAAAACCAGCGCATTATCAAGTTAGAAATCAACGGCAAGTTGCAGTTGCCTGAAGAAGGCTACTCATTGAGTGTTGCGCCACAGGCGGTAACTATTTCTGCGCCGGAAGTCAAGGGGATTTTCTACGGCGTCCAGTCGCTCAGGCAATTAATTACTGAAACCGGTGAAATTCCGTGCGTCAAAATTGAGGATTACCCGCGTTTCGGATGGCGGGGCTTGATGCTCGACGCAAGCCGTACTTTCCTGCCGGTCAATTTGTTAAAGCGTTACATTGACCTGATGGCGCTGTATAAACTGAACACCCTGCACTGGCATCTGACCGACGACCAAGGGTGGCGGATAGAAATAAAGAAATACCCGCTGCTGACTCAAATCGGTTCAAAATTTCGTGCCGAAGATAACGTGATGGGCGGTTATTATTCGCAAGAGGAAATCAAAGACGTCGTGCGTTACGCTGCCGAGCGAAACATTACGATTGTTCCCGAAATCGAAATGCCCGGACACAGCATGGCGACTATCGTTTCTTATCCGGAACTGACTTGTCCCGTAGTAGATAAAAAAACGCTTGAGGTTCATGAGTTTTTTAAGGGCAAAAATATCCATCCGGAGATACTTTGCGCCGGTAACGAGGCGGTTTATGAGTTTATGGATAACGTTTTGGAAGAAGTTTGCGCTCTTTTTCCTTCGCAGTATGTCCATATCGGCGGCGACGAAGCCCCGAAACAATTTTGGAAGGAATGTCCTCTGTGTCAGAAAGTTATTGCAGAAAACAATTTAGAAAATGAGAACGCCTTGCAGGGATATTTCGTTGAAAGGATACTTAAAATGTTAGAAATAAGGGGCAAAATGCTTATCGGTTGGGATGAGATTTTAGCTGATTCAAAATTGCCGTCTCATGTTGTCGGGATGTATTGGCGCGACCGTGAAAATAATGGTATGAAAAGGTTTCTGAAAGAGGGACATAAGATGATAGCCACACCGCGTCGCCCGCTGTATTTTGATTACGACTATAAAACCAATCCTTCCAAAAATGTTTATGAATACGACCCTTCGGCAAATCTCACTCCGGAAGAGGCAGCAAACGTGCTCGGCGTGCAGGCGAATTTCTGGTCGCACATCGAACACAGCGAAGCCCGCATTGACCGCCAGCTGTTTCCCCGCCTCTTAGCGCTTGCTGCAGCGGCATGGACGCCTGTAACGCAAAAAAACTGGCAGCAGTTCCAACCCAAGTTGGAATCTCATTATAAGAGGCTTGAGCAGATGCACATTGATTATTACAAGCCTGAACTACAGGCTGTTACAGAGAAAAAAGTGGAGGAATTTCCGATTATGGCATGGATCGGCGTGCCTGAAGAAGAGACTTCCGTAGCGAGATTCCGCGAACTGAAAGAATCGGGTATCAATATAAATTTCTCGAACTATTCAAGCATGGAAGCTGTTTTGAAAGCGCTTGATACGGCGCAGCGGGCAGGCGTTAAATTGATGCCTTTCTGTCCGGAGCTGAAAGATACACCGGAAGAAACAGTGCGGAAACTGATGGGTCATCCCGCGCTTGCGGGCTATCATCTGCGCGACGAGCCTAATGCAAAGGAATTTGAGGAACTTGCCGTATGGACGCGGCGAATACAGGCTGTTGACGCCGTTAAGCCTTGTTATATCAATCTCTTTCCAAATTTTGCATCGCCGACACAATACCTTGGCGCTCAGAACTATGAGGTCTATGTGGACAGTTTTCTGAACACTATCCCTGTGCCGTTTATCTCGTTTGATATTTATCCTGTAATTGAGGAAAACGGTGTCCGTTCACTTCGTCCGGAATGGTATGATAATCTGGAACTTATCTCGTCAGTTGCCAAGGCGCGAAATTTGCCGTTTTGGGCGTTTGCGCTTTCGGTGGAACATGGCGCGAGCAAACGCTATCCGTTGCCGACGGCTGCCGAGATACGTTTGCAAATGTTTAGTAATCTCGCTTACGGAGCGCAAACTCTGCAATATTTCACCTACTGGACACCGTGGAAGGGCAACATTGCGCCAATAAGCGATGGAGGCAAACGCTCGGCCGTCTATGACATAATCAAAGAGGTAAATGCTGAAATTCACGCATTTGCGGGCGTATTTCATGGTGCGAAAATGCTTGACGTATGGCATACAGGCAAGGAAATACCCGCCAAAACGAAGCGGCTTGCCACGCTGCCGGAACCTTTAACAAGCCTTGACACAGGCGACGGAGGGGCAATTGTTTCGCTGCTTGAAAACGGCGTAAACCGCTATTTGGTCGTCGTAAACCGTGATTTTCAACAATATATGAGTTTGAACATCACTTTCGGCAAACCTGTAAAGCAGGTGCAAAATGACGGCAAGGTTACCGATGTCTCACAAAAACTGCTGGTTGCGCCAGGCGACGTAGCAATTTTCACTTGGGAGAAATAAGATTTTGAGTTTTTGAGTTAATATGTTTTCGGCAATAGCGCTTCAAAACAGCAAAGTCAGCGTCTCGAAATAAATTTTTTAAGAAATTGATGAAATTTTTTTGAAAAAAATTTGTTTATTCAAAAACTATGTTTATATTTGTCGCCGAATATATCATGTAACAAGATGAGAATGTGTTTGTCTAAATATGATGATTACGCCCCTGAATACAAGGATGCCGGCTGTCCGGATACACTCGCGCCGCTTCGTTACGAGGTGCGCGGTAATTCGTTCATGCAGATGCCACGTCATTGCGAGGCACGAAGCAATCCAGAATCCTTAACAAACTTTATGCAAAATAATTTGCATAAATCAAATATTTTGATAAACACACACACACACACACACACACACACACACACATTATAATATTTAGCGCCCGCGCGTTTGTATTTAATGTTAATGTTATAATATACAGAGGCGGCTTCACGCAAAGTGGAGTCGTCTCTGCTGATTTTATAATTTTATTACTAATTCTTAAAAAA
>JAISTJ010000138.1 GCA_031272655.1 Tannerella sp. | reverse complement strand
ACCTTGAGCGCGTTACCAAACAGGCTTACGCTATGGTGGTTTACTACGGTATGAGCGAGAAACTGCCTAACCTCAACTACTACGACTCCACCGGTCAGGAGTGGGGGTTCACCAAACCGTACAGCGAAGATACTTCGCGCCGTATAGACGAGGAGGTGCTTGAAATCGTCAACACGCAGTACGACCGCGCAAAACGTATCCTCTCCGACAATGCCGCCAAACACAACGAACTCGCCGAACTGCTGCTCTCCGCCGAAGTGATTTACTCCGAAAACGTTGAGAAAATATTCGGCAAGAGACCTTGGGTTTCGAGAAGCGAGGAACTCAATAGCAATTAAGAATTAATAATTAAGAATTAAGATAGTCAACACTATTCACTATTCACTATTCACTATTCACTATTCACTATTCACTAATGACAAACCTGATACAAAGGACATTGACCGGAGCAGTTTATATCGCAACGCTGATTATGGCGATATGCGTCCATCCGTTGCTGTTTGCCGTCGTTTTCAGCCTGATAACGGGGTTGCTTGTTTATGAGTTTTACGCACTCACCAAGTATGAAGGGCTTAAATGGCAACGTTTTATGGGCGCTGCAGGCGGTGCATACCTATTCGTAGCGACGTTCCTGTATGCAGGCGCTTATACGGGCGGGGAGATTTTCCTCGCGTACATTATATTATTAGCGGTAATTTTGACATCCGGACTGTATATCAAAAACACAAATCAGGTTGAGAATACCGGCAAGTTTCTCTTCGGGCAACTGTATTGTGCAGGCGGTTTCTCATTGCTTAACTTCATCTCATTCAACACATTAGGCAGTTACAATCATTTTCCCGTACTGATGCTGTTTATCTTTATCTGGCTCAACGATACGGGGGCTTACCTGATTGGATCGTGGATTGGGAAAAACCGACTCTTTCCGAGGATTTCCCCGAAGAAGTCATGGGAAGGATTTTGGGGCGGTTTGGGGGTAACTGTCGTTATTGCGGCGCTGATATTCACTTATTTAGGTCATCACGAAAGAAGTGATGCTATTCAGGGATTTATAGATTGCTTCGTGCCTCGCAATGACGGAACAATTAGTGGCAATGACGGGGCAATTAGTGGCAATGACTGGGCAATTAGTAGCAATGACTGGGCAATAACCTGTTATACGAAGCTAATCCTTTGGATTGTTTTTGCAGTAATAACCGTCGTTGCCGCTACGTTCGGCGACTTGTTCGAATCGCTTATCAAACGCACTTACAACGCCAAAGACTCCGGCAAAATGCTGCCCGGTCACGGCGGCATGTTAGACCGTTTCGACAGCGCCCTGTTTGTTGCGCCTGCCGTATATCTGTTTTTTGAAATCCTGAAACTGTTTAATTAAACTCGGCGGCAGCGCGAAGCAACGCATTGATTTGTTCGGTCGAAACGGCAGGAGGCATCCCGCCCCCGCACGAAAGGATAAAATGCGAACGGTCGGACAGGGTAGAAATCAACTCCTTACAAGCTTTAAAAACCTCTTCGGGCGTACCTGAAGCCAGCACATCGCGCGGAGGTATGTTCCCAAGAACCGTCAGCCGGTTACCGGTAACTTCCTTTATCTCATTGACAGTCATCTGAATACCGGGGTTAAAAAGATTAACGCCCATATCGGGATAATGTTTCACGGAAGCCCTGAAATCGGCGTCGTTGTGGAAAAACTTCACTTTCATGGGTGCATCGTCGTAAATCTCTTTAATAAAAGGAAACCCGTATGTCAGAAAGTCCTCTTCACTGATGAATCCTACGATGTCGTCAAGCATCATTATCCCGTCTATTGAAGGGAAAGTATTGCGTTGTATCTCATGCCATTTTTTCAGAAAATCGGTTATGATACGCAGAAGCTTCAAAACCTTGTCCGGATCGGTGATCATCGCAATCATCAGTTCCGACACTCCCATCATAAACGAAGCGATGTTAAGCGGTCCGCGCGAAACGGAGAAGCGTATCTTGCGTCCCGAATCTTCTATCCGCGACTGCATCTTTACCAAGCGGTTAAGCATAAACGGCAACAGCCCGTCGGTCGCAGGGTCGGGAGCTTCGAGCGCATCAATATCTTCTATCTGCCTGATAACCTTGCCTGCGAAAGGGAACTCGTTTTTCCAGAACGTACATTTGGCGCCGAAAGCCGACGGCTCGGTACACATCCCGTATTCACTCCAGAACGACGGCAAAAACAGCGTGTCGGGAAACGTGTCCATGGCTTTCAGATTAGCCTTGAGCCATAATTCATCACTCGAAAAATAATCTATCAGGGGAATGCCGTACCATCCGGGCAACCACGGGCTGTCAATGATAAAACCGGAAGTAACCGACTGATATTCAGCGCCTTCAACTATAGAAACAAGCTTATCCCATTGATTGTCTGTCATATTCTGTTTATATTAAAAAATCAACTTTTTTCTTTCAGTATGACGTCATGCGCTCCGCCCTCTACAATACTTGTGGAAGAAACAAGTGTAATCTTTGAGTTCTTTTGTAAGTCGGGAATAGTTACGGCGCCGCAACTGCACATCGTCGCTTTGATTTTACCGAGTGTAACATCCAGATTATCTTTCATCTTACCGGCATAAGGCACGTAACTGTCCACTCCCTCCTCAAATTTCAACGTCTCAGCACCTCCAATATCGTATCGTTGCCAGTTTTGTGCACGGTTGGATCCTTCGCCCCAATACTCTTTGACGTAATTGTTGCCTATGCGCAATGTTTTTGTCGGCGACTCGTCGAATCGAGCGAAATAACGTCCCATCATCAGAAAATCTGCTCCCATAGCGAGCGCCAAAGTCATGTGATAGTCATGAACAAGTCCGCCGTCACTGCAAATAGGTATATAAAGCCCTTTTTCCTTTGAATACCTGTCGCGTTCACGTGCTACATCAATTATTGCTGTCGCTTGACCGCGTCCTATGCCTTTCTGTTCACGAGTTATACAGATAGAGCCGCCGCCAATTCCTACTTTTATAAAATCGGCTCCAGCGTCAGCAAGAAAACGAAAACCGTCTCCATCAACTACATTGCCAGCTCCAACAGGTACTTTCTCTCCATAATTTTGTTTTATCCACTGAAGTGTCTCCTGTTGCCACTCTGAATAACCGTCTGATGAATCAATGCAAAGCACATCAACGCCCGCTTCAATTAACGCAGGTACGCGCTCTTTGTAATCACGGGTGTTTATACCGGCGCCCACAAGCAGTTTCTTGTCGCTGTCCGACAGTTCGCAGGGATTTTCGCGGTGACTGTCATAGTCTTTTCTAAACACAAAGTACTGAAGATTACCGTTTTCATCAATTATAGGCAACGAACTGAGTTTATGCTCCCACAAAATCTGGTTGGCGTCACTAAGGCTGATGCCCGATTTGCCGACAATAAGTTTTTCCATCGGGGTCATAAAATCCTGCACTTTCATGTTGTGGTCGTCTTTTTCTATACGGTAATCGCGGCTTGTAACAAGCCCGAGCAGTTTGCCGTTAGGACTGCCGTCGTCGGTAATGCCGATTGTTGAATGTCCCGTGCGATTATAGACACTGATAACATCGGCAAGGGTGTTGTCGGGTTTCAGGTTGGAATCGCTTGTAACGAAACCCGCTTTGAATTTTTTCACTTTACGCACCATTTCTGCCTGATTTACAACAGGTTGCGAACCGAAAATAAACGACAACCCGCCGTTACGGGCAAGCTCTATCGCAAGTTCGGGACCCGAAACAGCCTGCATTATAGCCGAAACAAACGGTATGTTTAGGCTTATAACCGGAGCGGCGTCCGGACGGTATTTCACAAGGGGAGTTTTCAGCGAAACATTCGCCGGTATGCACTGTTTGGTAGTCAGTCCGGGGATTAGAAGATATTCCCCGAAAGTTCTGGATACATCATTGAGGTAGATAGCCATAACTACAATTATTTAAGAATAAATTGCGCGCAAAAGTACGAAAATTTTCTGAAAAAAACAAAAAAGTACGGACTTTTTTGCAACGTTTTCGCTAATATTGCATCATTAAACAATGAACAAACAAAATTTTAATTTAAAGGTTATATGAAAAAGTATTTTAAATTATTGAGTCTATGGCTTTTATGCGTCGGTACATTTGTATCATGCCTTGAAGATGACGACGACGCTTATGTTTCTTACGGAGTTATCAAAAACGTGAACTCCCCACAAGATTATCAGATACTTACCGATAAAGGTAACACTCTGATAGTTACCCGTTCCAACACTTCACAGACCATCGAGAACGGCAAGCGCGTGCTGGCGTGCTTCGAGCTTGTGTCCGACAAGGACAAAGGCAAAGGCGTCTATGAGGTGAATGTGCAGGGCTTCTACAACCTGCTGTCGAAGCCGTTAGTGAACGAGTCGTTCATTCGTGCAAACGAAGGCGAGCGGCGCGACAGTATCGGCAACGACCCGTTTATAAACGTCTTCGCGTGGTTTGGCGGAGAGTACATCAACATCAACTTTGAAGCGTATTTCGCGGAGTTCTCGAGCGTTCAACATCTTATCAACCTTGTTTACGACGACACCCGCTCATCATCGGACACTATCTATCTGACTTTGAGGCAAAACGCTTATGGAGAAGTGCGCACTTACAATGACATGCGCCTCGTGAAAGGGCTTGGCAGATGTTCGTTCAAGTTGTCGGATTTGTTGCCCGAAGGCGCTGATTCCAAGCCGATAAGGCTGTCATGGTCGGAGTACGGTTATTATGACGAAGCAGTTGACCGCTACGACACCGGTGTTTTCAAGCGAAACAACTACTCCGAGTACGAAAAAACTTCTGCACAAAAGTTGGAAAATACAATGCCGATAAGGTAATATCTTTCTCAAACCACGCCCTTCCGTTGCCAAACAACGGAATTTCTAATGCATTAATAATATGTATGTTAACCTTAAATCTAATTTTTCTTTTTAAAAACTTGTAATATTTTTTTCAACAAAGTTATGACAAGAAATCATAACTTCCATTTTTTTTTGTATCTTCGCGCCGAATTATAAGTTTTTACTATTGTTCTTATGAGAAACAAGACATCATTGCTCCGAAATAATCCGGTGAAAACATTTTTGATGCTTCTATTATCCTTTGTATCAACGACTTTCGTTGAGGCATCCGTTGGCTTTTCACTTTACGACCTTACTTGCGAGCAGGAAACGAACCCGCTTGCCATTGAGACACAGACCCCTTGCTTCAGTTGGAAAATTCACGCTTCCGGACGCGGGTTTGTGCAGTCGGCTTATCAAATCGCCGTCGCGACCTCGCCCGATGCCCTTGCAGACACCAAAGGAGATGTATGGGACAGCGGAAAAACCGCTTCTACACAGTCTATTCTCGTTCCTTTAATGTCCGCTAAACCGTTAAAACCTTTTACCCGCTACTACTGGAAAGTGCGGATCTGGAATCAAGCAGACGCAGTGTCCGAATGGAGCGAGCCGCAGACATTCTCTACCGGCGCTTTCAATGATAAAGACTGGGGCGCAGCGAAGTGGATAGCGCTTGAGAAAGATGTCAAAAACGAATACATGTCAATGGGAATGGCTGATATACGAGGCGGATTAGCTAAGCGTCAGGCGCCCGACT
>JAISTJ010000126.1 GCA_031272655.1 Tannerella sp. | reverse complement strand
AACCGCGTCAGATTTATGATCATTGCGATAATCTTTGGTGGTTCAGATCGGGTGTTATCTATCGGTGCAGCAAAACCAATCCAACGTCTGTAGATAGTTTTTCGGGATTTTATGCCCCTGGTTTAAGCACTTATGATTGCTACGGATTAGGATTTATAGGTAATGAAGTATATACATTTGGTACAGCATGGAATAAGATTAAATTTACTAGCGGTTCAACTTATACCGTATCGGGTTCAAGTACTACCGGTCACATGTTTATTGCTTCTGATTTGTTGGAATTGCCAAACAGTTAAATTTGTTTTTCTCGGAAATAAGTTGTACCTTTGTGGTAGAATAATAAACGTCCGTTAAAGATTATCCCTTGTTCGATGGATTTTAAAGACAGGGGTGGTTATTGCGGATAATCATTTTCTTTTTTGTTTGGTTTGGTTTCTCCACGGTTTTGGATAAACCGTCATTGCGAACGAATGTGAAGCAATCCAGTTGATTAAATCATTTATACCGATTTTTCCGGATTGCTTCGTTCCTCGCAATGACGGGACTGCGTCCCGCTTGGAAACGTAAAAAAAAATCAACCCGACTTATACAGTGGGTTGATCTTTTAAAATTCCTTTGGGCGAGGGTGGCGTTTGTTGCCACGTGTTCGGTAAGGTGTTTCCTCGCAAACTGCCCGCCGTAGGCGAAGATTATCGGATTACTATCTTTTGGATGGTTTCGCCGATTTTCACGATATAGATACCCGAAGGCAAAAATACCGTGGTTTCCCCTTCTGGGATGGTCAGATTTTTTATCTGATGTCCAAGCAGGAGTATATCTGCAAACTTGCAGATATTGGGGGATGACAATGTACAATGTTGATTTGTACGCCCAAGCCCGGGTTTCAGTGACTTGTTCGATGCCGTCGGGGGCGTCGGAGCGGATTACAACGATTGTATAGACATTCGTTGTGCCGTCTCTGCTATGACGGGGTACGCAGTGGTCAGAAAATCAAGATCATACCCTTCAATGACATACAATACATCCAAGCCGTTATCAGTCCGTTTTTATCTTTCGTCTTTTTTCAATTTGCAATTGATTGTTTTTGATTAAGTCTTGTAAATGTTCCTCTGAGCGACGAATGATGTTATCATTCATCAACCGCCTGATTTCGCTGATACGATAGAAATTTTTCCGCGTATCTGCGAGTAGGTTACAGCGCCTGCCGCTCGCAAACGTTGCAAGGTTTTTGCGCTGATTTTCAAAAAGGTGCAAACATCGTAACTGTCCACCCATCCGTCTTCAGGCTGTTCGTTCTCTTTACTTTGCAGACTGTTGACAAATTTGGCAATCGTATTGATTTTTGCCACCAATTCTTTGTATGCTTGCGATTCAATTGTTATGACTTCCATCTGTTTATTGCCTTAAGAACTTGTTTAAATTCACAAACTAATTAGTTAATTATTCTTAAACAAATACAAATCAGCTTTTTTCAGTTGAATACCAAAATTATTTTTATCAAATAATCCCTTTAAAAACATATTCTGCGCCGGATTCCGTTGGCACATCATATTCCATTACCGGTTTTACGGCGGGAGAGTGGAGTTGAGCTTCTGGCGCAATTATCGGTTTAGGAACGTTAGGGGTAGCAAAGAATGCATTCGGATTTACCCCTGACGCCTTTATTAATTCTGCGCCCGTATCTGTTGTAAGTTTTGTCAAAGAACGCAGACGGAGGTTTCCACCAAGAGTAGATTTGATTTTAAGCGTCTTAACGACGCCGTTTTCCCATGTTAATTCTTCAATAAGAAAACCGCCCCGAGCGCGTAAACCGCTTATACTGCCTTTACTCCATCTATCCGGTATAGCCGGCAGGATATAAACTGCACCGTCATGGCTTTGCATGAACATTTCGGCAATACCGGCAGTGCAGCCGAAATTGCCGTCAATCTGGAACGGCGGATGAGCGTCAAACATATTGGCATAAGTGCCGCCGCCTTTATAGTCGGTTTTAGAATTATCGCTCAGTTTAAGTTGCTCTGTTATAAGTTTATATGCACGATTACCGTCTAAGAAACGCGCCCAGAGACATACTTTCCATCCCATAGACCAGCCTGTGGCAGGGTCGCCGCGATAATTGAGTGAAGTACGGGCAGCATCAAAGAGTTCCGGAGTGCGTGTCGGAGAAATCTGGTTGCCGGGGAAAACGCCGTATAAATGCGATACGTGGCGATGTTTGTCATTTGGGTCATCCCAATCGAACAACCATTCCTGCAGTTGACTGTGTTTACCGATATGCATAGGCGGAAGCTTAGCCTGAGCCTGTTTAAGAGTATCGGCAAAAGCCTTATCAACACCCAAGACCCGGGTTGCCGAAATGACATTGCCAAACAATTCAAAAGCAAGCTGTACATCCATCGTTACGCCGTATGTATTCGTCGTTCCCCGCTTACGGTCGAAGTTGTTTTCGGGCGAGTTACCCGGAGCTACCACAAGCCAGCCGTGCTCAGGTTCAGGTACCATAAAGTCGAGCAGAAACTCTGCAGCGCCTTTCATCAGAGGATAGACTTCTTGCAGATATTTTTTATCGCCGGAATAGAGATATCTGTCCCAAAGGTGTTGGCTCAGCCATGCCTCGCATACAGGCCACATACCGGGCTGCGCATAATCAATAGGACCGGTTACGCGCCACAAGTCGGTGTTGTGATGCATCACCCACCCTCTCGCGCCATACATCTCGCGGGCTGTCTTACCGCCGGTTACGGATACATCTTTTATTAAATCCAATAATGGTTGATGAAACTCCTGAAGATTAGTAACTTCAGCAGGCCAATAGTTCATTTCAAGATTAATATTTGATGTGTATTTACTGTCCCAAGGCGGCGACATCATATCGTTCCAAATACCTTGTAACGTAGCAGCCTGCGTACCGGGGCGCGAACTTGAAATGAGCAGATAACGCCCAAACTGGAAGTACAATTCCACAAGCTGCGGATCGTCAGACTTGGCAAATTCAAGAATACGGACGTCAGTAGGCTTTTTTATTGAATCGGTAACGCCAAGGTCTAATTTTACACGGTCAAAATATTGCTTGTAATCGGCAATATGTTCCTGTTTGAGTTGGCTGTAAGGTATAGTTTCGGCTTTTTTCATATAAGCGGTAGCCTTAGCATCCGGATCGGCGCTTATATCATTGTAATTCACGAAATTAGAAGCAATAGCAACATATATAACGGCTTCATCGGCGCCAACTACTGAAATTTTCCCCTCGGCGGCTTTTATCGTGCCTCCTACCGGCATAATCTTCACTTGGGCAGTAAATTTAACCTTGCCTTCAAGTCCTTCCTGCGAACCGGAAATACCTCTGAGCGTTATTTGAGAACCCTCGGAAGTTATCGTTGTGTTTTGAGGACTTGTCATTCCTGCCGTAAAAGTGATTTTACCTTTTTTAGAAGCCGATAGCCGTGTTGCAATAACCTGACTTCCCGTTGAAACAAAAGTTTCGCGAACAAATTCAGTGCCCTCTACGGTATAACGTGTTGAAGCTATTGCATTGGATATGTTGAGTTCGCGGTAATATTTTTCCGGCTTGTCGTGTCCTTCAAAAACGATGTTCAGGTCACCGACAGGCTGATAAGACATTCCTTGATTGAATCCGTGGTCATTACGAGGAAACATTTTGGCGTCAACGAGGTCCTGCGCTTCCTGCCATTTCTTTTCAAACAGCAATTTGCGCACTTGCGGCAGATATTGCAACGCCTCAGGGTTACTGTTGCCGTTAGGTTGTCCCGACCAGACAGTCTCTTCGTTGAGTTGCAGTCTCTCTGCTGCAGGCGTTCCAAACACCATCGCCCCGAGACGTCCGTTGCCTACAGGCAGCGCCTCTGTCCATTTCACTGCAGGTTCTTGATACCACAGTTTAAGATTATCATCCTGCCCTTTCGTTGCGCAAGAAACAAGCGCAATAGCATAAATCATTATGCTGCAAACTTTTACTGAATTTTTCATATCATTAATATTATTGTATTAAAGCACAAAAGTAATAATTTCTGTTGAAAAAAATCAATCCGAAACAAAAAAAACGCTATCTTTGCAGCCATGAAGATAATTTTACGCATACTTACAACAGCTGCATTAATCGTTGTGATAGCATCCTGCGGCAACGAAAAAGAGGCGTCCAAACTTTTGGGCGAAGCTAAGGCGTTTTATCTCAAAAGTGATTTTATAACCGCCAAGCATTTAATAGATTCCGTCAATCTGATGTTTCCACGCGAAATAAAGGTTCGTCGCGAAGCTCTGACCCTGATGAGGCTTGTAAATAAAGGCGAAAGCGAGCAGAATATCGCTTACTGCGACAGCCTTTTGCCTATACGGGTAGCCGAATTGGATGGTCTTAAAAAGGGGTTCGTCTTCGAAAAAGATTCGGCTTACGATGAGCAGGGGACTTACATTTGGAAGGCGATGACGGTTGAAAAAAATGTTGAACGAAGTTACATCCGATGCGGCGTTAACGAGGAAGGCGAGATGTATATGGCAAGCGTTTTTTTCGGTGGCAAACCGCTTGAACACACAGGGCTTAAACTGTCGGTCAAAGACGGCGCATACGCTCAAACGCCTGCCATACCATACGACGGAGGCGTCAATTACCGCTTCAAAGACAACGGCAACACGACGGAAGTAGTTACCTATAAGGGAGAAAACTGCAAAACGATAGCCAACTTCGTCGTTATCATTGACCCCAAAGAGCGTATCAAGGCGGAATACACAGGCGGGAAGCCGTTTTCGCTATATCTGTCGGACGTTGATAAGACGGCCATCAAAGCCACCTACGAGTTAGCAATGACGCTAAGTGAAATAAATAATCTGAAAAAAATTAAAGATAAATCGGAAAAAGTAATACAACTAATTGATTCTAAGTTAAATAACGAAGCGGGAAAAGAAAATGAAGAAACAAAATAAGCTCATTTGTTTTGTAATATGTTTGTTTTGAATTATCTTTGCACCGTTTTTTAGAACTGAAAAAAAATTTAATGGCACAACAGGAAGAAGTTTTTAAAAAGTTAGTTTCACACTGCAAGGAGTACGGCTTCGTCTTCCCCTCGTCCGAGATTTACGACGGGCTGGGGGCGGTTTACGACTACGGACAG
>JAISTJ010000116.1 GCA_031272655.1 Tannerella sp. | reverse complement strand
CAAAGGCAACGTGCCGCTCATAAAAGTCGGTCATCAGCAACGCCCTCTCCGACGAAATACGGTTGATGGCGTTCAAACTCAGGTCTCTCAGTTTCTTGATTCTTGGGGTCATTATGTTTGAAGTTTATAGTTTATAGTTTATTGTTTGTAGTTTATAGTTTTATTTGTTTTTAACACGAAGGCAGGAAGTTATGAAGGCACGAAGTTGATATTAAAAATCGTTCTGTCTTTCTGTCTTCGCGTCTTCGTGTTAGCAACAAACAACGAAGTTGGCAGATTCAAACCGCTGCTTGATGCCCTGCAGGTCGCTTTTGGCGAGGGACTTGACGTCGGCGTAGGGGTTGTCGAGACGGAAGCGGACATACTTATGCCGAGCGATGTTATGAAACGGCAGCAGGTCAATGCCTTCAATCTGTTCTGGAAGCGTGCGGAGGAAGTCTATAGCGCGTGATATATTGTCCTCTGTCATAGTGGCTTCCGGTATCATCGGCATACGAATCCGTACTTTTTTGCCTTTTCTGAGCAAAAATCTCAGGTTGTTGTGTATCTGCACGTTTGAAACTCCTGTGTATTTTTTATGCTCATCGTCGCCAATCATCTTAATATCAAACAGATACAAATCGGTATAAGGTATTGTCCATTCCAATTTCAATTGCGCCGCAAAGCCGGAAGTATCCACCGCCGTATGAAAGCCTTCTTCCCTGCACATACGAAGCGTCTGCGTAAGGAACTCCGCCTGCAGCAGCGGCTCGCCGCCCGAAAACGTTACTCCCCCGCCCGATTCTTCCATGAACACACGCTCTTTGGCAAACTCTTTCACCAAAGCCTCCGGCGTAATCTCATAGCCTATCTTCTCACTGTCAGTGAACACTTTGTCGCCAATACGGACATGTTTGTCAACCGTGCAAATCGCCGGCGACACGCTTTCAGGGTTATGGCACCACTTGCAGCCGAGCGGACAGCCCTTCATAAAAGCCGTCACCCTGATACCCGGACCGTCGTGTACGGCAAAACGCTTGATGTCAAAAAGAACACCGGTCATGTGAGAATTGAAAATTAAAAAATTAAGAATTAAGTGTGGCGTGTGTTGCTAAAAAATCCAGCACTCGTACAGGCCTTTTGCAGACTTGTCGAGCGTATTAACTATTTTTATATATCCTGTTCTCATATCTTTCAGAATTACGCCGCAAAGATAACGATTTTTTTTTAAAACAAAATTTTTATTGATAAAAATCTGTTATTTTATTTTTGGAGGCTCTGTAAGTGTGCCGCCCTCGTTATAATGCTGATTATTAGGCAGTCTCTTTTCACCTACCCCTTCGCGCATCAACGCTTTGAGTTCGTCAAGATGTCGCTGATAGATTGCTCGCGGCAAGACCTGATGCTGCCGACAGAGCGACGCCGCCATGCCGACCACCTCGCCAAGCATACCGGTAGTGCGCATCACCCGCGTCGTACCAAGCGCCACATGGGTAACGCTGATGTTCCGCCCCGCCATGAACAGATTGTCTATATTGCGCGAATAGAGGCAGCGATACGGCACCGGATAGGGGTAAATATTTGTATGTTTGGCTATTGACTTAAATTCTGCGCCCGGAAAGTTTGCCGTATTCTTCGGGTCGGGGTAATGCAGGTCAATAGACCATGTCGTAGCCGCCGTACCGTCTTCATGTACAACGTGTTTCGTAATATCGTCCTCTTTCAGTATGTAATCGCCCATCAAGCGGCGCGATTCGCGTTTGCCGGCTATGTAAGCCACCCATCCGAGTTTGCGGTTCCTGTACGGCTCGTTCTCTTTCAGACCGTTCTTGAGGAAACTCCAGTTTGAAAAGACTACAAGCAGTCCGTAGTCGCGTATGCGCTCGAAATCCTTTATCTGGTCGTAGTTCATGCCCGTTTCCCATGTCCATTCGCCCATCGTTACTCGCTCGCAGTTCTTGTCGTTGAACTCCACGCCGTAACTGAAACGGGGGAAAGCCGTCTGCTTGCCGACATCTTCCGAATACCACTGTACCGAGGCGCCCATCGTCATACGGTCGGCTGTTTCCGGCGCGGTGCTTTCATTGAACTCATCGCGCGCCTCGCGCCCCATGCGATAGTCTGCGCCGGCAAGGAAGCCTACCGTGCCGTCGCCGGTGCAATCGGCAAAGACGGGCGCCTCAAACAGATGTTCCTCGCCCGTCTCAATATGCTTTGCCACAACCGCCTCAATCCGTTGCCCGTTCATCTTCACGCCGATAGCGCGATAGTTAGCAAACAGACTGATATTCTTTTCCTTAGCGATTGCTTCGGCTTTCTTTCCGTCTTCGTACCTGTCGGCGGGCTGCGCGTTGCCGCCCTTGACCGGTCCCCATTCCTTCTGCAGGTTGCCGAGTTGGGGATAGACGCCTGTCTCAATGCGCCCTCCGAGATGTACGCGAATCTCCGAACTGTTGTTGCCGCCGAGTATGGGGCGGTCGTTGAGCAGCGCCACCTTGCAGCCCAAGCGTGCGGCGGCAATGGCGGCGCTCATACCGGCAACGCCCGCGCCCACCACAACAAAGTCGTACTTACCGGCGCTGTCGGGTATATCTTTCATCTTCAACGCCTTACGACGGAAGGCGTTCAGTTCGGCAACGTCCGACGGCGGTATGTTTTTCTCGTCGGTAGTAAACCAGATAGCGTCGCAGCGCCCGTTGAAACCGGTAAGGTCGTGCAGCGTAACCGTTACCTGCGGCTTGCGGACGGTTATTTTCCCCGCCGCCTGCCACAGCCACTGCGAGCCGACATCCCCCAACGGCGAGGCTAAATGCTTGCCATCCACCGTGATACGAAACTTGCCCGGTCCATTGTCGCTCGACCATGGCGACGTCCAGTTGAACGTCCTGACATAAACATAGTACGTCCCCGTTTCAGGCAGCGTAATCGTTGTAACAGCGTCATTAACAGGCGTTCCCAATCC
>JAISTJ010000050.1 GCA_031272655.1 Tannerella sp. | reverse complement strand
CTGTGCGTGGTATCGTGTCCGGTGAACGTACTCGAACTCAATCCGAGAACGGTCAATACGAAAGGTTACCACTATGTTTACATGAAGCATCCCGATGAGTGCATCGGGTGCGCTTCCTGCGGTTGGGTATGTCCCGACGGCTGCCTCACTGTTTACAAAAAGAAACTATAGAAGAAAATGGAAGAAGTACGATTAATGAAGGGCAATGAGGCGATAGCGCACGCTGCTATACGCTACGGCGCGGACGGCTATTTCGGCTACCCTATCACCCCCCAGTCGGAGATACTTGAGACCCTCGAAGCCGAGAAGCCGTGGGAGACTACGGGCATGGTGGTGCTGCAGGCCGAAAGCGAGGTTGCGGCTATCAATATGGTTTACGGCGGCGCGGGGACGGGCAAAAGGTGCATGACCTCGTCGTCAAGTCCCGGCATAAGCCTCAAACTCGAAGGTATCTCATATATAGCGGGCGCCGACCTGCCTTGCCTCATAGTCAATGTGATGCGCGGCGGTCCGGGTCTCGGTACTATTCAGCCCAGTCAGGCAGACTATTTTCAGTCGGTCAAGGGCGGCGGGCATGGCGACTATCGGGTCATCACGCTGGCGCCCTCGTCGGTGCAGGAAATGGCTGACTTTGTGGCGCTTGGCTTCGACCTCGCTTTCAAATACCTCAATCCGGCTATGATATTGGCAGACGGCATGATAGGGCAGTTGATGGAGAAGGTCATACTGCCGCCGTTCAAGCCCCGCAAGACCGACGAGGAGATACTCGCCGAGTGTCCGTGGGCTGCTACGGGCAAAACAGCCGCCCGCGAGCGCAATGTCATCACCTCGCTCGAACTCAACCCCGAAATAATGGAGGAGAACAATATCCGCTTTCAGAAGAAATATCGCCGGATAGAGGCGGCGGAGGTGCGCTATGAGGAATATATGTGCGAAGACGCTGAATATATGCTTGTTGCGTTTGGTTCATCGGCGCGGATATGCCAGAAGGCTATCTCCATCGCGCGGGCGGCGGGCTTAAGGCTCGGTCTGTTGCGCCCTATAACGCTGTGGCCATTTCCGTCGCAAGTGATAAGCGACTATGCTACGCGGGTGCGCGGCTTCCTGTCGGTGGAACTCAATGCCGGTCAGATGGTTGAAGACGTGCGTCTTGCGGTCAATGGACGTGCGCCGGTAGAGCATTTCGGACGGCTCGGAGGCATCGTTTTTACCCCTAACGAGATTGTTAACGCCGTAAAAGAGAAACTGTTATGAGACGCGGAAGCCCTGTTGACCAACTGTTAACGTTACTCTTCATGCTGCTCGCCATTGGCGCGGTCGTATGCTATTTTGCTGTGCCTTCCAATCCCGCAGTCTATTGGATACTTGGCGGTTTGGCGGTACTGCTGCGCATAACGCATTATATATTAAGATTTTTCTAACTTTATTATGGAACTGAACGAGATAATACAACCGGAGAATTTAGTTTACCGGAAACCTAAACTGCTCAACGACAATGCGATGCACTACTGTCCGGGCTGCAGCCACAGCGTTATCCACAAACTCATAGCCGAGGTGGTGGAAGATATGGGCATGGAAGAGCGCACGGTGGGTGTTTCGCCCGTCGGCTGCGCTGTGTTCGCGTACAATTATATAGAAATAGACTGGCTCGAAGCGGCACACGGGCGTGCGCCGGCAGTAGCCACCGCCGTCAAACGCCTCAATCCCTCGAAGATGGTTTTCACCTATCAGGGCGACGGCGACCTTGCCGCCATTGGCACCGCCGAGACTATTCATGCTGCTAATCGCGGCGAGAACATCGTTATAGTGTTCGTTAACAACGCCATATACGGCATGACCGGCGGTCAGATGGCGCCTACGACGCTAATGGGGATGCCTACTTCTACCTGCCCCTACGGGCGCGAGGCAGCGCTCAACGGCTATCCGTTGAAGATTTCCGACCTGCTGGCACAACTCGAAGGCGTCTGCCTCGTAACGCGGCAGAGCGTGCAGACCGTCGCCGCTGTCAAAAAAGCCAAGAAATATCTCCGTATGGCTTTCGAGAACTCAATGGCTGGTAAAGGCACGTCAATAGTGGAGTTTGTCTCTACCTGCGCCTCCGGCTGGAAGCAGTCTCCCGAAAAAGCCAATAAGTGGATGGAAGAGAACATGTTCCCGTTCTATCCGCTGGGGGATTTGAAGAACGTGTGATGAATGGTAGTATTTTTTTATGACAAGACTTTTGAAGGGCTGC
Source organism: Tannerella sp. (assembly GCA_031272655.1). GTDB lineage: Bacteria > Bacteroidota > Bacteroidia > Bacteroidales > Tannerellaceae > Tannerella. The sequence continues at coordinate 4,770 of JAISTJ010000050.1, read as the reverse complement.
TTAGCGCTGTGTTGGACGCATACGCTCTGAAACTGTTCCCTGACAAACTATTGAAAATAAATGATCCGGCGCCAATATTTACCGATCACGTTCATACGGTAATAACTATCGAAGAACATTCAGGACGAGTTTGGGCGGGACTGATGAAAAAGTTGCAAAAACAGGCATGTAATATGCTGATGCACGCCTGGCTTTCCGAATCGGATGGCTGCGACGAGTTGCTTTTCCGATATATCTGCAAGATTTTTAACTCAAAAGCTGATTTCAAGTATAATTTTGGAGATTCAGACGTATTAGAAATAAAAAAGATAGCTCGCAAAGTAGCTCATGAAGCGCTGTATATCAAGCAGTTTTTAAGATTTCAAAAGGCTGCCGACAATATTTTCTTTGCGCCGATAAAACCCGTTTACAATGCTTTGCCCTTAGCTATTGACCACTTTGCCGATAGATTCAAAGACCAACAATGGGTCATTTATGACATAAAACGCAAATATGGTTATTATTATGATTTACAGATAGTTAAAGAAATAACTTTTACCGATAAAGACAATTTTTTAAGTGGTAAATTAGACGAATCAATCATGGCTGCCGATGAAAAACTCTTTCAGGATTTATGGAAAGGATATTTCAAGTCCATGACAATAAAAGAGCGCATCAATCCTCGCCTTCAACGTCAAAACATGCCTGTCAGGTATTGGGAACTTATTACAGAGAAACAACTCTAATCTGTCAATCGCCAAATACTAATTGAAGTTGCCTTGAGTCTTGATTAAGTTTTTTCTTTTTCGGCTCGGTAAGAATTTTTCGGACGTATTGCGGAGTCAACTCATTAATAGTACCGCTGACAGGCAGTTCACGACAAGTGATAAAATATTTTGCTTTCTTCATTACTACGCCTATTTTTTTCAACTGCTCAAAAGTCAGTCGGCCGAATTTGCGCGATGTAACAATCAGTTTGGCAGATTTTACTCCTATTCCCGGCACACGAAGAATTATTTGATAATCAGCTATATTAACATCAACCGGAAAACATTCCGGATGTCTAAGCGCCCATGCCAATTTCGGGTCAATTTCAAGGTCAAGATTAGGGAAACTATCGTCAACTATCTCATTTACATTGAATTGATAAAATCTCAACAGCCAGTCGGCTTGATAAAGTCTGTTTTCCCGTACTAAAGGCGCCTGTTTCAAAACAGGGAGGCGGGCATCGTATCCATTGACCGGTATAAATCCCGAATAATAAACACGTTTCATGCTTGGGCGCTGATAGAGAGCCGATGAAACGCGCAAAATAACGTTGTCGGTTTCAGGAGTGGCTCCGATAATCATCTGCGTACTTTGTCCGGCAGGCACAAAACGCGGTGCATGGCGGAACTTGCGGCGATCTTCGAGGCTTTGCATCATTCCTTCTCGAATAAAACGCATAGGCGCAAAAACACTCTGAAAATCCTTATCCGGAGCGAGCAGTTTTAGGTTAGGCTCGGTAGGTATTTCGAGATTACAACTCATGCGGTCGGCATACAGCCCTCCCTCGTTGACAAGTTCGCGACTGCATCCGGGAATGCTTTTCAAATGTATGTAGCCATTAAAACGTTGTTCTGTACGCAGAAGTTTCACTACCCGCACCATTCTTTCCATGGTGTAATCGGGGTTTCGGACTACGCCTGAACTGAGAAAAAGCCCCTCGATATAATTACGACGGTAAAATTCCATTGTCAGCTCCACAAGTTCACTGACGGTGAAAGTGGCACGCGGTTGATCATTACTGCGGCGGTTGATACAATAAGCACAGTCGTAAATACAGTTGTTGGTAAGCATTATTTTGAGCAGCGAAACGCAACGTCCGTCGTCCGTGAAACTGTGACAAATACCCCATCCTCCTACGGTGTTCCCTACCCCGCCGTCATTGTTTTTGCGTACCGTTCCGCTCGAAGCGCACGATACGTCATACTTTGCCGATTCCGCCAGCACTTTCAACTTGTCAAGTATCAACTCGTTCATACAAATATTCCTTAAAATCAGCATATTTATTGCTCAATGGAACGCTTTGCTTCTTGCCGTTCATAAACGCCTGAAGTTTGGATGGTATCTCAATTTTGTCGCCAAGTATCATTTCCATAGTTTCTTTAAACTTGGACGGATGCGCCGTTTCAAGAAAAACACCTGTTTCGGACGGCTTTAGACCATAGTCCGCTAACGCTTGGTAGCCGCATGCGCCGTGCGGGTCAAGCATATAACCGTTTGATTCATAGAGACCCCTGACAATATTTATAATATCTTCATTGTCATACCTGAAGCCTGAAATCATCTCTGTTACTGACTTATAGTCTTTGCCGAAAAGGTCAAGTATGCGGGCAAAATTGCTCGGATTTCCTACATCCATAGCATTAGCATAAGTTTCAACGGATGCGGCCGATGAGTAAATTCCCGTTTGTATGTATTTGTAAAACACATCATTACTGTTGTTGGCGGCAATAAAACTTTTAATCGGCAGCCCCATTTTCCATGCTACAAGCCCTGCCGTAAGATTACCGAAGTTTCCACTCGGCACACTTATAATCAGCTCTTTAGCTTTGCCGATACGGTCTAACTGCGCATAAGCGTTGAAATAATAGAACGATTGCGGCAGAAAACGGGCTATATTAATGGAATTGGCGGAGGTCAGCCGCATGCGTTCGTTGAGTTCGCTGTCCGCAAAAGCCGCTTTAACTAATGCCTGACAGTCGTCAAAGACGCCGTCTATTTCAATAGCAGTGATATTTTTGCCAAGCGTAGTAAACTGACATTCCTGTATTGGCGATACTTTTCCTTTGGGATAAAGAACTAACACATTGATACCCTGCACACCCAGAAAACCGTTAGCCACAGCGCCGCCGGTATCGCCCGACGTTGCGACAAGCACGTTCACTTCATTGTCCAATCCCTTTTTTCGTATGAAATAGCCGAGCATCCGCGCCATGAAACGCGCACCGACGTCTTTAAACGCCATTGTAGGACCGTGGAAAAGCTCAAGCGTATAGATATTGGCAGCGGAGTTGACCTCCACAACCGGCGTCTCAAATGAAAGAGTATCGTAAACCATCTCAGTTAATGCATGCCTGTCCATGTCTTCTCCGAAAAAAGCCTGCGCAACAACATCGCCTATTTCTTTAAATGACTTGTATTTCAACGTATTAACAACATTTTTTTCTAACGCAGGAATACGTTCCGGCATGTACAAACCATTATCCGGTGCAAGGCTGCACACAACGGCATCTTCCAAACATACAGGCGTAGCCAGCCTGTTAGTACTGTAATACTTCATTATCAATAAAAAATTTGCCACAAAATTACAAATTTTTCCCCATTTTTGTATCACAATACGAAAATTTTATTATATTTGCGCCATAAATTTTCATTCAAGATGAAATGCACTGACAAATTTCAACGACTTGCGTGTATTGACTTCCTCCGTGGCTTGGATATGTTCTTCCTTGTCGGGGCGGGTGATGTCCTTCGTCATTTCTTCGGCGCCTTTCATTCGGAAACTTTCAGTTCTGTGCTTTATCAACTCGACCACCACTGGACAGGCTTTACCGCTTGGGATATCATCATGCCGCTTTTCCTCTTTACATCAGGACTTTCAATGCCTTTTTCTTTTGAAAAATTTCTTGCATCGGGGCATACGCGAAAACAACTTTATGGCAAAATTTTCAAACGCTTTCTTATCCTCTTTGTGCTCGGTTGGATTGCTCAAGGACGACTTCTTGATTTGAATATCAATACTTTCCATATTTATTGCAATACGCTCCACTCTATTGCATTCGGATATCTTATTACAGCTGTCATTGTTCTAAATATAAGCAAATTAAAACCTCAAATCATTGTAGCTATGTCATTAGTAGTTACTTACTGGCTGGTACTTCACTTTGCCGGAGGAGGAGATTTTTCTAAAGAAGGCAATTTTGCGATGCGAATTGACAAACTGCTACTCGGACGATTCATAGACGGCACTCATCAATACACGTGGGTACTCTCATCTCTTGGCTTCGGAGCTACCGTTTTATCCGGATACTTCGCCGGAGATGCTCTTAAACAGGGATTTACTGTTAATAAAACCTTGAAAACTTTTATTGTAACAGGCGTCGCACTGATTGCTTCCGGACTGTTGCTGTCGTTACAGTCGCCGATAATAAAACCTATCTGGTCACCGTCAATGATACTGCTTTCAAGCGGCATTTGCTTCCTCTTGCTTGCATTGTGTTTCCTTATTACCGATGTAGGACGCTTCAACGGATGGTGGGTTACAGGTCTGAAAATATTCGGCATGAATTCTATCGTTGCATATATGATCCACACTACCATACGATTACGTGGAATTTCCGAGTATTTATTGCATGGTTTTGAGCAGTTTACCGGCTCTTTCTTCCCTGCAATCGTTTCTTTAGGCGAATTTGCACTTCTGTTCTTCATTCTTTGGCATCTCTACAAGCAGAAGATTTTTATCAAGGTTTAAAGTTATTATTTAATAAATATATTTATGAAAAAGATTACAAGAAGGACATTTTTGTCGAATGCGGCGGCTATCGGTACGCTTACGATAGTGCCTGATTATGTGGTATCTGCGGTCGGCAAGCCGGGCAAAACGGCGCCGAGCGACCGTATCACCCTTGTGCATATCGGTTGCGGCACAGAAGGACATCACGAGATTAGTTCACTTCTCAAAGCGCCTGCTATTGAGATAGTTGGAGTGGCCGACCCTAACCGCGAGAGTTATGACTATCGCGACTG
>JAISTJ010000040.1 GCA_031272655.1 Tannerella sp. | reverse complement strand
GCCATTGCTCTTGGCAAGCATCGCTAACTGACTGTACATGTCAGGCGAGAGACCGAGATGTACGTGCGCTTTGCTCGGTTTGACGCCGTATTGTTCGTTTATCTCTTTTGTTTTCTGATGCCAATAGTCAATGTCGGTAAACGGCACGTATTGCATGACGATTTCATACTTAATGTCTTTCTCATCAATTTTCTCAACGCGAAGTGGATTGTGTTCGAAAAGAGGGTAGCCGGTATATCCGGAATAATCGCGCAGGCGGCATGAAGAGTGCGACCAGTTGAAGCGCAGGAACGTGTCCGGATTGATAGCCGGAACATAGATCAACGATACGCCATGAGTTTCACGGCTTAATTGTTCTTGTAGCAGATGTAGCAGTAATCCATCAAAGTCATCTATTTCTTCTTCTGATTGTTTGTTTGCATTTCGACGATGCAGGGGAAATGGGAAGAAACGTTTGCGAATGCCGACGGAATATTGACCGGGGGCGATGACGGAGTGGCGATGGTCTTTCTCCGGAAGCGTTACGGTACGGTTGTAGCCTTTAACGCCAAGGTTCTGATGGTAAGTGTGATTGAGCACACACTCCTCGTGGACATCCACGTATATCACGCCGTCCAAGCCCTCGTACATGTCGTATTTGCCGCAAAGGGCATGTACAGATTTTTCGGAAGCAGCGATGAACCGCGTTTCAATTTTGAATGCATCCTCCGGAATCTTATCAACGGAAAACCATTGAGTATCACCTTGGAGACCGAGTTGTTCTAAAAATTGCATAACTTAAAAAAATTAAAATTAATAATTATTGCATCTTGAATCTTTACTTATTACTTAATTTTAAGTGGCTTTGCAGCACGCCGGCGATGTAGTCGTTGATGCTGACGCCGTTGCTATCGGCAAGCGTCGCTAAGCGGTCGTTCATTTCATGCGGGAGGCCGAGATGTACGTGCCGTTTACTTGGTTTGATGCCGTATTGCTCGTTCAATTCTTTGGTTTTTTGATGCCAATAAGGGATATTGAAAGCGATTTTGCCGTCAGGAACAGCCACTTCGTATTTAATACCTTGCTTTTCAACCCATTCAAGACGTGGAGGCGTGCTCTCGAAAAGATTGTAGCCGGTATAGCCCGAATAGTCGCGCAGACGGCATGAGTCATGCCACCAATTAAGATGTAGGAACGTATCCGGATTGATAGCCGGAATATAGACCATCGTTCTGCCTTTGACAGGACGGTTAGACGGGGTTGTACGCAGAAGAATTGCTAATTCGTTTGTTTCTGTTTCTGATTGTTTTTTTACTTTTGTTTCCATAAAAATTTAGTGATGAATGTTTAGTGAGATTGCTTCGTGCCTCGCAATGACGGGAGGTGGTGAGTGGTGAGTGAATTGATACTGAGCGCAAAGGCGCCAAGTGCATAAGACGCTAAGGGCTTTTTACTTGGCAACTGTGCTGCCTGGCGTTCTTCGCGCTCAGTATTGCAGGGCTTTGACCTTTAGTCGATGATGATGCGTCGACGTACAACTATGGGGTCGAAGCGTTGCTGGATGCCGACGGCATAGACGCCGGGGGCGATAACGGAGTGGCGGTGGTCTTTGACCGGAAGCGTTACAGCACGGTCGTAGCCATCAGTGCCGAGGTTATGACGGTAAGTGTGATTGAGTACACACTCCTCGTGGACGTCCACGTACGTTACTCCGTCAGTCCCCCTGTACATGTCGTAGTTGCCGCAGAGGGCATGCACCGAGCCGGTGCGTTCGGAAGCAGCGATGTACTGCTTTTCTACTTTGACTGCGTCCTGTGGTATCATGTCCACAGCGAACCATTGGGTGTCACCTTGGTGACCGATTTGTTTTAAAACCTTCATAAATACTTAAATATTAAACTATTAATTAGCAAAAAATGACCATTTATATTTCATTGTATCGGGCACAAACGACGGGCGAAGCCACTTGAGAGCCTCAACAGCGTCGGTGAAATCTGCCGAGTTGTCAATAAGATATGTAGAGCCGGTTGACGGGCAAACTATCTTAGACCAGCAATAGGGTTGATACGGCTGCTTCATACGGTCTCGAAGAAAACTGTATCGTTCCTTTGTTTTAAGCAGGCTCACCGTCTCGGTATATCCGTCGAAATGGCTAATAGTTTGTTCATCAACCACTTCGGCTTTAAGGAAGTCCAACAGACCTTCCGTCCCGTGCCGCGCTTTGATAACGGTAACAACTGCTGCTCTTATATTCTCGTTCTTCTCTGCCATGAATTTGTAATAGAGCATTTCATAATCTCTTTCTTTGACGACCCAGCCGGGTACTTGACGACCATTTATGAAGCAGAAATTACAAGCCTCGTTAAAGAATATAGCCGGTTGCTCGACGTCGTGGAATGCGATTGCATCCTTACGGTCAGCGTCAAGTGTTATTTGCGGCGTTTTAACAATAAACACATAGTTTTCATACAAGAAAGATTGAAATATGGAACAGGCTTGATGAAGTTCTATCAGATTGTCCTTGACTTTATTACGTGCGACTTCAACTTTCCTGGTCTGCCTCCATCTTTTTGATTTATAATAATCATAATAAAAAAGATTGTAATAATTGACAAAATCAAGTTTGTCGGAAGAATCATACGCTTTGCCTATGTAATTCCATTGTATCTTAAGCCAAAAATCAGTATCCGCTGATTTGGAGCAGATATAGTTGAAGAACGCATCGGAAGAGAAATAGTTCTCAAGCGAGCATGGAAGAGTTGAGAGTATGGTTGGCATAAATTCCCAACTGCCGGTGTCAGGATTTTCTCTAAAGCGCTCAAGGAAATTTTTATGAACATTCATTTTGTCTGCGTTATTTACAATAGTTCTGATATTATTATGTATGCCCCAAATAGGCAGCCTATTAGTAGAGGGCCAAGGCAATTTACCATCCATAGACCAATATCGAATTTTTTCTTTACTAATAGCATAGTCTATTTTATTCCACAAACGATATGCCGAGGACAGATATACCTTTATTTTAGGGAGTTCAACAGGCTTACTTAATTGTAAATGCTCTGTTACTTCCGTGTCTTTCAGCATTTCAATCAAGAGCCTGCATACGTACATATCGTCGCAGACAACGATTTCCGGCTCGGTTTGGATGCCCGCGCTTTTGTAGAGATTGTGAATGCACCTTCTCAAGGTCGGCATATCCACATTTCTGTTCGTAATCATACGAAGATACTTTTGCTCAATGGCTGTCAAGCGAGGCTTTGCTCGTTGAAAATCAGGGTCATTCCCAAGTTGTTGTTTGTTTTTACTCATTAATAATACGAATTAAATGTGTGCCTACTCTGTTAACGGTTTTCGGCTTCCCCGTTGTTGGTTTTTAAGGTTTCACTGCCGGTTGCTTGCCTTGCAGAGCCGTCAGTGAGCCACGAAGTAAAAGAACGCTTTTTGAAACAGCCCCCCATATATCGGGCGTTTGCGATAGCTTATTAAAAGCTTATATATCAGTGTATTACAAAAATGACCCGATATAGATTTGGTAAGTTGAGATAGACGGACAGGCTGAATTAAAAATTAAGAATTAGATTAGCGAGCCTCTGATGTGGTGGGCATCTTTGAGTGTAACCAACCGCGCCGCTTTCGTACAATTCATTTATTTTCTATTCAACGACCCTGATAGTATAATTAGGAAATTAAAATGTTACGATATTAAATATTTAAGAAAAATTCAGAAAAATTATGTATTATTATAAGACAAAAGGGCATAAAAAAAGCGGACTTACTTAATCCGCTTCTGAGGCCTTGACTACATGTAACTCTTAGCTCTTAATTTTTAATTCTTAATTCTTAATTCAAAAGTTAGTCTCCCATAAATGTATCCACAAGCGCTTCGCGGTAGGCGTTGAAAATCTTTGATTTACTGACAAAACCGAGGTAGGCGCCGTTCTCATCTATGACGGGGAGGTTCCATGCTTTTGTGTCGTCGAAGAGGCGCATTATCTGTTCCATAGACATGTTGTTGACGACCTTTGCAGGGGGCGAGAGCATGAAGCGCGAGACGTGGAAGCGGTCGTACAGTTCGGGTCGGAACATGATGTTGCGGATGTTATCCACCTGCACCACGCCAAGCAGTTTGCCGTCGTTTTCGACAACAGGGAACATGCTGCGGGGGCTTTGGGCGACGGCGTTGCGCACAAGGTCGCCAAGCGACATGTCGGGGCTGACGCGGATGAAATCGGTTTCTATGATGTTGTCCATTTTGAGCAGCGTCAGCACGGCGCGGTCTTTGTGGTGCGTCATCAGTTCGCCTTTCTGCGCAAGTCGCATGGAATAGAGGCTGTGCGGCTCGAAGATGATAATTGTGGCGTAGGAACTTGTTGAAACGAGCATCAGAGGCAGGAAGAGGTCGTAGCCGCCTGTCAGTTCGGCTATCAGAAAAACGCCTGTCAGCGGTGCGTGCATAACGCCTGACATTACGCCTGCCATGCCCATTAGCGCGAAATTTTTCTCCGAAAGCGTCGCCGTAATATCAAAATAGTTGGAAGAGTGAGAGAAAACGAAACCCGCGATACAGCCTAAATAAAGGCTTGGGGCAAAGATACCGCCGCAGCCGCCGCCGCTATTGGTGGCTGTTGAGGCGAAAACTTTGGATAGCAGGATTAGGATGAGGAAGAAGATGATGCCCCAATAGTCTATGAATGGCGAGATGGCTTCGTTCCTCGCAATGACGGTACTTAACGGGCTTTGCTGCATGAGGTTGGTGAACTGCCCGTCGAGCAGCGAGACGATTGTATTGTAACCTTCGCCATAGAGCGGCGGGAATAGGAAGATAAGCAGGCTGAGCGCCGCCGCCCCGACGAGGAATTTCTGCCAGTATTGCGGCAGGAACTTGCGGTACCAACCCTCGATGCGTATCGAAGCGCGGGTGAAATAAAGCGAAACAAGTCCGCAAAAGATGCCCAACATCAGCGTGTAAGGTATCTTGTGCAGCGCAAATTCCTCTGTCTGCGAGAAACTGAACATTGGTTCCGTGCCTGTAAAGATGTACGACATTGTGGCGGCGGTAACGGATGCTATCAGCAACGGCAGCACCGACGTCATCGTAAGGTCGAGCATAAGCACCTCAATAACAAAGACTAAGCCCGCGATAGGCGCTTTGAAAATCCCTGCCACAGCCCCTGCGGCGCCACATCCTACAAGGAGCATGAGCGTCTTTTGCTCAAGGCGAAACAGCCGTCCGAGATTGCTGCCGATAGCCGCACCCGTCAGCACGATAGGCGCCTCCGCGCCTACCGAGCCGCCAAAGCCGATTGTAACGCTGCTCGCCACCATTGACGACCACATATTGTGAGGCTTGATGCGGCTTTTGCGCTGCGAAATGGCGAAAAGTATTTTCGTAACGCCGTGACTGATGTCGTCGCGCACGATATATTTCACAAACAGCCCCGCAAGCAGTATCCCCGCCACAGGATAAAGCAGCAGCAGATAGTTAGCGCCCTCTTTAAGATTAGACGTCAACAAGTTCTGTATCAGATGAATAGCGTTCTTCAGCACGATAGCGGCAACAGCAGCGCACAAACCGACCAAGAAACTGATTATCAGCACAAAAGTCCGCTCATTGATATGCTTCTCGCGCCAAAGCAAAAACCTGTAAAATATATTATCCTTATTTTCAATCATTTATCTATACCCCCTTCCCAGTAAAAACTATTTTTATAGTGTAAATCAATATCTTAATGTCGAGGACGAGCGACATGTTTTCGTAATAGAGGATGTCGTAATGCAGGCGTTCGATCATCTTTTCGACCGTCTCGGCATAGCCGTAACGCACCATCCCAAGCGAAGTGATGCCCGGGCGGACGTTGTGAAGCAGGTAATAATAAGGCGCTTTCGTAACAATCCTGTCTATATAATATTTCTGTTCGGGGCGCGGACCGACGAGCGACATGTCCCCTTTCAGCACGTTCCAGAACTGCGGTATCTCGTCCAAACGATACTTTCGCAGGAACTTCCCGAAAGGCGTAACGCGCTTGTCGTCGCGTGCCGTCAATAGCGGCCCCTCGCCTGCTTTATCGGCGTACATGGTGCGGAACTTAAAGATAGTGAACGGTTTACCGCGATAACCTATCCGCTCCTGACGGAAAAATACAGGCCCTTTGCTGCCGTGCTTCACCATCAGCGCGATGTACAGGAAAAGCGGCGACAGGACGACAAGCACCAGCGCCGAAACTGCTTTGTCCATAAACCACTTGATGTTGCGTTCCATCTCCGAAAAGTTGTTTTCCATAACGTCAATGGTCGGAATGTCCTGAATATTATTGACTTTCGCTTTCGAGAGAAGGTTATTCTTTTCGGTAGCCACTACCTTTATCGGGATGTTGTAATGATACAGGTTATAAAGGAGTTGGACTTCGTTGCCCGAATCCACCGCTACGTATATCGCATGAATGTGTTGTTTGCCGTTACGAATAGCTTCGTCCCCCATGGCGCCTGTCCAAGTATAGTGAAGCACGGATTTATCGGGACTAATATCTTTTTCGTCCACCATCCCCATCACGAGATAGCCTTGTTCAATCAGGTTGTCGCAAAGCCGCATGGCATTTTCGCCATTCCCGATTATCAGCGCATTTTCCCGCCATTCATGCCGCCAAACCTTATGCATCGTGTATGTCGTAATCGCAAACCGCCCCGCGTACATCAACACGAACTGCAGCAGGCAGAGCGCGAAAAACAGGTTATAGTAAATCTGAAACGAACGGGGCACCTCATTAAGCACCACTACAAAAAATATCAACGTAACACCCACAGCCACAGTAACAAAAGTCGTAAAAAACTCCCCGATCCGAGATTTCCCGAACGGGCGGTTGTAATATCCCGAAAAGAAGCTGATAATCAGCCAGAAAAACGGAATTAGCGTTTGTCCTTTCAGCACCTGCCCGTACAGCAAAAAATTTCCCAGAGTGTCGGACTCGTACTGCACAACTTCGTGATAGCGAAGCAGATTGAACAGAAACCACGCGACAGCCGCCGTAATGAAATCCGAAATGATATATCTTATCCTTTGTTTGCGTTTATCCATCTTATTTTCTGATTATTTGTACGGTATTTCCTTTGCCCAAGCGGATTATCCCCGAAGGTTTGCACTTAACGGTCTCATTTTGACGGTATTTCACGACATAATCAACGCCGTTAATGATTTCTGACGCGATTTCGCCGAAAGAAGCGGGCGACGGCTGACCGCTAATATTCGCCGAAGTAGAAACCACGGGTTTGCGGAACAGGGCGCACAGATGCTGCGAGAAAGGCTCGCGGGTGATGCGGATGCCGATGCTCCCGTCTTCGCCGACAAGCCCCCGCGCGAGGTTACGCGCTTCAGGATAGATGATGGTAAGCGGGCTGTCGCTGACTTCTACCAACTCGTATGCCATTTCGGGAACCTCCGTAACATACGCTTCAAGTTTGGCCACCGTGTCGGTAAGCACAAGCATAGCCTTACTGTCGGTGCGCCGTTTGAGCCTGTAAATCCGCTCAACGGCAGCCTCGTCGGTAGCGTCGCATCCGATGCCCCAAACCGTGTCGGTCGGGTAGAGTATCAATCCTCCTTCCCGCAAAACCGCGCACGCAGTCCTAATATCTTCGTCAAAATTGTTCATAATCGGGGTGCAAAGATAATGCAAGTTAGTGTTAAATGCAAAAAAGATATAAATTTTTCGTTAAAAAGCGCCGTTTATTAAAAAATATATTACCTTTGCGCCGTATTTATGGTTAAAAACAGGTAAAGCTATGAAAACATTAGAACGACTTATTGCGGAGAAGTTGCTGCAAATAAAAGCTATCAAGCTGCAACCCGCTAATCCTTTCACTTGGGCTTCCGGGTGGAAGTCGCCTATCTATTGCGACAACAGGAAGACGCTCTCGTATCCTGCTATCCGCACAGCTATCAAGACTGAACTCGCCCGTGTGATAATCGAGAAATATCCCACAGCGACGGCTATTGCAGGCGTTGCAACGGGAGCCATTGCTCAGGGGGCGCTTGTGGCCGACCTTCTTGGTCTGCCGTTCGTCTATATCCGCTCAGCGCCTAAAGATCACGGGCTTGAAAACCTCATCGAAGGCGAGCTTAAAACATCTTCAAAGGTAGTTATAATCGAAGATTTGGTTTCTACCGGCGGAAGCAGCCTTAAAGCGGTCAAAGCGGTGCGCGACTTCGGATGCGAGGTGGTAGGGATGGTTGCTATCTTCACTCACGGTTTCCCTATTGTGGAGCAGAGTTTTAAAGAGGCGAAAGTGCCTTTGGTAACGCTCTCGAACTACAACGCCGTGATTGACGAAGCATTGCGTATAAAATACATCACCCAGGAGGATATCGCCGTTCTGCAGGAATGGCGCAAAGACCCCGCAAACTGGGATCCCGACAAATAAATATGGCAGATTTCGTAAGCGACATCAAGACAATCCCGCATGGCGACGACAAAGTGTTCGCCATGCTGTCCGACCTTTCCAATCTGGAACGGGTCAAAGACCGTATCCCGCAGGACAAGCTCCAAAACTTCACTTTCGACCGCGATACGTGCAGTTTTTCGGTCTCACCTGTCGGCTCGGTCGAGTTCAAAATAATTGAGCGTGAGCCTAACAGGACTATCAAGTTCGAGACAACCAACTCGCCCGTTCCGCTGACGATGTGGATACAACTCAAACAGGTTGAAACGAACGACACAAAGATGAAGATGACCGTTCGTGCAGACCTTAATCCGTTCATCAAACCTATGGTTTCCAAGCCCTTACAGGAAGCAGTGGACAGGATTTCGGACGTGCTGGCGAACCTGCCTTATAGTGAATAAAGTTACAACTATGTCAAAGAAACTTTGGGAAAAGAACATCGCGGTTGATACGGAAATAGAGCGTTTCACGGTCGGCAAAGACCGTGAAATGGATTTGTATTTAGCTGAATATGACGTACTTGGCTCTATGGCGCATATCATTATGCTTGAATCGGTCGGCCTGCTCGCCAAAGACGAACTTGCAGCACTGTTGACCGAATTGAAAAAGATATACAAAACGGCAAAAGACGGCGATTTCATCATAGAAGAAGGCGTTGAAGACGTTCATTCGCAGGTGGAGTTGCTTCTGACGCGGGCGCTTGGCGACACCGGCAAAAAAATCCACAGCGGACGCTCGCGCAACGACCAGATACTGCTCGACCTCAAACTCTTTACCCGTGCGCAGATTCAGGAACTTGTAACGCATGTATCAGCCCTCTTTGATGTCCTGATTGCGCAAAGTGAACGCTACAAGGACGTCCTGATGCCCGGCTACACGCATCTGCAGATAGCGATGCCGTCGTCGTTCGGGCTGTGGTTCGGCGCTTATGCCGAGAGCCTTGCCGACGACCTCGAACTGCTGCTCGCCGCTTACCGTATCTGCAACCGCAACCCGCTCGGCTCGGCCGCCGGTTACGGCTCGTCGTTCCCGCTCAACCGCACGCTCACGACCGAACTGCTCGGCTTCGATTCAATGAACTTCAACGTCGTCTATGCCCAGATGGGACGCGGCAAAATGGAACGGACGGTTGCCTTTGCCCTCGCCGGCGTCGCAGCCACGCTCTCGAAGCTCGCCTTTGACGCATGCCTGTTCAACAGCCAAAACTTCGGTTTCATCCGCCTGCCCGACGCCTATACAACAGGGTCGAGCATCATGCCGCATAAAAAGAACCCTGACGTCTTTGAACTGACCCGCGCCAAATGCAACAAACTGCAGGCTCTTCCGCAACAAATTACCCTGATTATCAACAATTTACCGTCAGGTTATTTCCGCGACCTCCAGATTATTAAAGAAATATTCCTGCCTTCATTCGGCGAACTTAAAGACTGCCTGTTGATGACAACGCGGATGATGAACGAAATCAAGGTCAACGAACATATCTTAGACGACCCGAAATACACCCCCGTGTTCAGCGTCGAGGAGGTCAACCGTCTTGTCGGCGAGGGTGTGCCGTTCCGCGACGCCTATAAACAGGTAGGTCTCGCTATCGAAGCGGGCGCTTTCACCCCCGACCGCAACATCCGCCATACGCATGAAGGCAGCATCGGCAATCTCTGCAATGACCGTATAACAGCACTTAAACAGAAGATTATCAGTCGGTTTGGTTTTGAAAAAGTCAATAATGCGGAAAAAGAATTGTTGAAATGAAACGGTTACTGTTAATATTTGCTATCCTGTTTTCAGCCTCCTGTGGCGAGCATGAAAACCCCATTCCCACAATGACGGTCTATCTCAACCTCGACCTCACTTTCGAGGACAAGGAATTGAAGGCGTTCCCGTCGTTCAAGGAATACACGACCAAAAATATTAACGCAGCATTGGGCGAGCGTATCGGTTTCGGCGGAGTGCTTGTAGTTCACACAATATTAGACGAATACGTCGCGTTCGACCGCGCCTGCCCTTACGAATCGAACTCCACCGTAACGGTTGAAGTTGATGAAAACGTCCTCAATGCCGTATGCCCGCGTTGCGGTACGGTTTACGATCTAAGCATGGTTCCGGGCGCCCCAAACGGCAAAAGCAAGTACTATCTAAAGAAATATACCGTAATTCAAAACGGTAACAAGCTGATTGTCAAGAATTAAAAACAAAAATAAAAGAAAAATCGGGAAAAATTTTGCGGATTAAAAAATTTTTTTCATATCTTTGCGCCCGATTTGACAAATGCGGAAGTAGCTCAGTTGGTAGAGCATAACCTTGCCAAGGTTAGGGTCGCGGATTCGAGTTCCGTCTTCCGCTCACACTCTTGAACCGTCTGCTCGAATGGTGGAATGGTAGACACGAGGGACTTAAAATCCCTTGGCCATTATGGCTGTGGGGGTTCAAGTCCCCCTTCGAGTACAAAACACTAACGCTAATCATCTGTAATTCAGACGGTTGGCGTTTGTGATTTTGCGGGCATTCAAAAATAACGTTACATCTACGGCAGAAAGCAGTAAAGGCATTAGCGCAGGGCAACGCCCTGAGTCAATGAAATCAACCCCCAGTCCCAGCCCTGAAGGGGCGCAGTCCCGTCATTTTTTCCGCAAGCGAAAAAGAAGAAGCGAGGAACGAAGCAATCCAGTCTTTCGGGTATCTCGTCATTGCGAGGAACGAAGCAATCCAGGTTTTCGGGTATCCCGTCATTGCGAGGAACGAAGCAATCCAGAAAAATCGGCATAAATAGTTTTATTGACCCGATTGCTAGCGGGCTTACAGCCCTTGGATTGTGGGTGGGCATTTATTCGTAGGGCGTTGCCCTACGCTAATGATAATCGGGCTTTCAGCCCTACTTTTTTCAAAGCCATGCAAATTTTTGCCCTGTTCTGAGTAAAAATCCGAATTTTTCACTTATCTTTGCATCTGAATTTTAACATTATAACAATATGTAAAACTTAAAAGATTGATATAGAATATCTTGAACTTATAGCTATTATTCTCGTTTCTGAAATCTACCAATTTCTAAAAGCAAGTGAGAAAGAGTTGCGAAAGTTCACGTCTTTTGGCGTGAACTGTTTTGCGCTTGACACTTGCAATGGCTTTGGTAGAGCCTCAGAAACAGTTAAGCGATTAACAAACAGTTTCACGCTTTTTTTATGCAGCAATATCTAGAAATAGACATAGGATATATGATACGGCTGGAACTCGACCGGCAGGAGCGTTCCATCTCTTGGCTTGCGGGTAAAATCGGCTGCCACAGGACAACTTTGGCGCGTATGTTGCAAAAAAAGGGCATCAACAGCGAAATCCTGTTCAAAA
>JAISTJ010000039.1 GCA_031272655.1 Tannerella sp. | reverse complement strand
GCGAACACGGCGGCGAGCCTTCGTCGGTGAAGTTCTGCCACAAGGTGGGGCTTGACTATGTCAGTTGCTCTCCCTACCGCGTGCCTATTGCACGGTTGGCGGCGGCGCAGGCGGCGATAGAAGAGAATTAAGATTTTAGAATTTAGATTTTAGATTTTCGGGTTTGAGGTTTTATTTCTTATTTTTTATTTTTTATTTTTCTCGGTATGTCTGAATTTAGATATTTCACAGTTGCGTACGACAAGCTTGGTGTAAGCATGGATGAAGCGCTTGACATGATTCGCGAAGACGACAGGACGCGGAATAATCCTGTCTTTTGCGATGTTGAGTATATCTTCGGGATGCTTCCCGAGTTGTGCGAAATCAGAGGCGGTTACACCGTCCTTGAGCCTGTGGACATCAACGCAAAGGAAGGTTTCATCCGGTGGGAAAACAACGATATTCCCGCCGGAAGGAAGGTTTGCGTTTATATGAAACACGCTTCAAAACTCGCTGTTTTCATAGGCTCGGCGGGCGAAAAGTTCACAACACTGTCAAAACAGTACAACCGTGAAGGCGACTATCTAAAAGGCTATGTAATAGACACTTTCGGTTCTATTATAGCTGAGAAAATGGCCGAATTTGTCCAAAATGCGGTGGAAGAAGACATGACGCAGGAAGGTTTGAAAATCACAAACCGCTACAGTCCGGGCTATTGCAACTGGCACCTATCGGGACAAAAGCAACTGTTCAGCCTTATTCCTGAAAATCCGTGCAACATTTCCCTGACAGACAGCATGTTAATGATGCCTATAAAGTCGGTCAGCGGCATTATCGGCATAGGCGAAAACGTCGTCAAAAGAGAGTATGCGTGCGCAGTATGTGAGGACAAAAACTGTCCGTACAGAAAAGTATTAAATGATAATCAACAATTTATATGAAAAAGTATTTTTTATTTTTATTAGTTTTCGCTTGTTTGCAAACAGTTTGCGGGCAGGCTAAATATGTCTTCTATTTCATAGGGGACGGAATGGGCGTTAACCAAATCAACGCCACAGAGGTCTATCTTTCAGCGCTTAAGGGCGGCGGTCGCGGCTCTGCATCGCTGTTGTTCACCTCTTTCCCATCGGCAACGATGGCTACAACCTATTCGGCAAATTCCGATGTTACCGATTCCGCCGCATCAGGCACAGCCCTGTCCTCCGGCACAAAAACCAACAATGGCTATATAGGTTTAACCCCTGATTTTGAGCCAGTTGAAACTATCGCCGAAAAAGCCAAAAAAGCAGGCAAAAAAGTAGGCGTCGCCTCGACGGTGCCTATTAATCACGCCACACCTGCAGCGTTTTACGGCCATCAGAAGGACAGGAACATGTATTATGAGATTGCGCAGGATCTTATCAAATCGGGATTCGACTTTTTCGGAGGCGCAAGTTTCTACAACAGGAACTTTTTATACGACAAATCAGCCGCTCCCGACATCTTCCCGTTGATAGAACAGGCCGGTTACAAGCTGGCTAAAGGGTATGCCGACTTCAAGGCCGACGGCGGCAAATCGTCGAAAGTCATACTTCTCCCCGAACAGTGGGACGAAGCCGACCATATCCCTTATGCCATAGATCGCAAGCCTAATGACCTGACACTCAAACAGATAACCGAAGCCGCCATTGAGACCCTGATGAAAGACAACAAGAAAGGCTTCTTTGTGATGCTCGAAGGCGGCAAGATTGACTGGGGCGCACACGGCAACGACGCAGCAACCGTCATCCGCGAAATCATTGATTTTGACGAGGCTATCGCTGTTGCATACGAGTTCTACAAGAAGCATCCCAAAGAGACTCTGATAGTTATCACGGCAGACCATGACACCGGCGGTATCACCGTCGGCAGGGGAAACCTGAATATCAGCTGTTTACAGTATCAGAAACAATCCCAGGACGAGCTGACAAAAGAACTGAACGCTTTGGTTAAGTCGAAGAGCGGCAAACCCTCATGGGAAGAGGTCAAGAGCCTGCTGAGCGCCCGGATGGGCTTGTGGAACGAAGTGCCTGTTAGCTGGGAGAACGAAAAGATTCTGCGCGACGCTTACGAAGCGACAATCGCCAGAAACAGGAATATCACCAATGAAAATATGTATTCTTCCAACTCGCTGATTGCTTCCAAAGCGAAAGAAGTGCTTAACGACATCTCCCGTCTCGGATGGGCAACAGGCTCACACTCAGGCGGTTATGCTCCGGTTTTTTCTATAGGTGCAGGGCATGAGCTTTTCACCCATAAGATGGACAACACGGACATCCCGAAAAAGATTGCTAAGGTTGCAAAGTATTAATTATCAGCGATGAAACTGCTTCGTTTCTGGTTTCGGAACGCGCGCCCCACAGCTCTGCCGCAGAGCCTTTTGCCTGCTACGCTGGCGCTTTGTATGGCGGCGTCGGCGTCTCATTCGCATGAGGGATTCTCGCTGTGGCTTGGTTTGATAGCCGTATTTGGCGTCGTGATGGGACATTTAGCGATGAATCTGTTTGACGATTACTTCGATTACAGGGTAAAAAAAGCCGATTTCCGCGACCGTATGCAGCATAAAGGGATGAGGGCGAGGATTTCCAAATGCACTTATCTGAAATCGGGCGAAGCTACTCTTAATCAGCTACTTATAGCATGTTTCGTATTCGGTTTCCTGTCGCTCGCGGCAGGGGCTGTGATTTGGTATTTTCGAGGTTTTACAATTCTGCTGATAGCCCTTGTAACGGCTTTGCTTGGGCTTCAGTATTCAGGCGCACCGCTCAGACTGTCGTATCACGGTCTGGGCGAGCTTGTTATAGGCTTGATGTTCGGACCGTTGCTGATGGCAGGAGTTTATTTTTCGGCATCCGGAGTTTTTGAGCCTTCGGTTATAATAATCTCAGTATCAGTTGGTTTGCTTGTCGCCAATATTGTTTATGTGCACTCCATAATGGACTATGAGCCTGATTGTGAGGTTGGTAAGATGACTTTTGCGGTGCTGTTACGCGACAGGCGGTTGATGTTGCTGTGCTTGTTTTTGTTGCTGGTAACGGCTTTTGGCATCATAGTTGTTGGTGTAGTAAAAGGCTGGTTATCAGCATATAGTCTGCTTGTTTTTCTTACCCTTCCAATGGCTGTGAGTTTGTTTTACCTTATGACGGAGTTTGTCCGCAACCCTGCACGCAGTTTTACGCCGCGCTTTTGGATGGGTCCGATGAGCAACTGGAAACGACTGCAAACAATTGGTATTGAATGGTTTATGATACGGTGGCTCACTGCCCGCAACCTTCTGTCGTTCTTCTGCCTTATTTTATGTATTGTATGTTTCATATAAGAATTAGCGGTTCGGGATGAATCAGTTGTTTTACCTGCCTCTGTGGTTCTTCAAAGCGCGTATTCTGGGGATCAAACGTCCGCTCCAGACCGTGTTGTTCATTTCAGACAAATGTAATTTGGCGTGCCGGCACTGTAACGTGTATCGCCTTACTGATCAGCATGTTAAAACTTACGAACAGGTGCGTCGCGAGTTGGAATATTCTTACGAACTTGGCTCCCGGTTTGTTGATTTTGAAGGCGGTGAGCCTACTTTGTGGCGCGACGGCGACCATGACCTCAACTCGCTGATCCGCCTGTCCAAATCTATCGGTTTCTATTCCGCAACCATCACTACAAACGCCTTCATGCCTTTTGCGGGCAGCGAAGCCGATTCTATTTGGGTCAGCCTCGACGGGCTTGGCGCCTATCATGACGATATCCGCGGGCAGGGCGTTTTTGAACGATTGGTAAAAAATATCGCCGACGCCAACCATCCCAACCTGAGCGTTAACATGGTGATTAACAGCCGTAACTATCCGTCGGTCGAAGAAACTATCCGATTCGCCGCTTCCAATCCGCATATCCGTTCCATTTCGCTCAATTTTCATAACCCGTACCCCGGATCCGAAGAGTTGTTTTTGGGCGGCGCATTACGTGAAGAGGTTATTAACTTGATAATCAGGATGAAAAAGCAAGGTTTTCCAATTATGAATTCTGTTTCCGGTTTACGGCTGATGAAGCATTGCGATTTCACAAAACATTGTTGGATAACGAATTTCATCATGTCGGACGGTCGCCGTTTGCCGCAATGTCCGGGCAAAGATGAAGGCATCTGCGACCGTTGCGGCCTGTCAATGTCCGGCGAAATGAACGCCATCTATAACCTCCGTCCCGACACCCTTCTCGCCGGCCTGAAACTCCGTATCACGTAGAAGCGTTGCCCCTCCGTCATTACGAATGCCTTCCTCCCTGTCATTGTGAGTGCATGCCCCCGTCATTGCAAACGCATGCCCTTCCCCGTCATTGCGAACGAAAGTGAAGCAATCCAGTCAATAAAACGTCCCAACCGATTTTTCTGGATTGCTTCGTGCCTCGCAATGACGTGGACAGGTTAGGAATAAGTTAGGGTGGAAAGGGTTGGTGGGGATAGGATTTCGTTGGCGACGGTAAGGATTTGGGAGGCGGTAACGGATTCTATGCGGGCGATGATTTCGGGAAGCGTTTCGTAGCGGTTGGTGTGAAGATATGCCTTGCCGAGTGAGATAAAGACATTCTCGTTATTGTCGCTCGCTACGACAGTCTGCCCGATTGCTTGCTTTTTCGCGGCCCGTAAAGCGTAGTTACTCAGCTT
>JAISTJ010000219.1 GCA_031272655.1 Tannerella sp. | reverse complement strand
GTTGTGCCGGATAGCGGGTATGTCTTTGCTGGCTGGTCGCATCCGGCGTATGTGTCTTTGAAGGGTGTCGAAGTCCCCGCCGATTCGGGCGTTTTTGATTTGGATACGCTGCCGATTTACGGCGATGTGGAGCTGACGGCGAGATTTGCTGAGGCTAACCTTAACAAGGTTCCTAACCTTGTTAAGGTTGATGACGATGCATCCGAAGAGGCTGTTATATCCCAAATCTGGGCGTCCGGCGGCGAGTTATTTGTGCAACCTGCGGAAACGCCCTCAATATTAAGAATATATAATGCAAACGGCGTATTCATCCGCCAACAAACAATTCTTGCTAAAGGGATAACATCTATCCGAATGTCAGGCGGCGTCTATATCGCTACGCTCAATAATGGGCTTGGTGTTAAATTGAGAATTGAGAATTAAGACGCCTGTTGGAAGGGGGCTTTTTACGCATTTTAAAACAAGTCCTCCATCACGACTTCCGATTGGATATGCTCGCGGTATTCGTTAGGGTGGACTCCGTAAGGCGTTACAAATGTGATATGTACGCTTTTGCGGCTCTTTGTTTCGGCAATGAATGCCGTGCGCTTGTTGCGGACGTCTTCGTATGTGCTTTTATCTATAACATACTCACCCTGAGCATATTTCATCTCACAGATGTTTATAACATTGTCGTTGCGGTCGAGTAGCAGGTCTATTTGCGCGCCCTTAGCTACCTTTTTGCTTCGCCACGAGGCCGCATAATTGACCACGCCCGCGATGCCGAGTTTGCGCCGTATCTGACTGATATGCGCGAGGCAGACCTGCTCGAAAGCATATCCGCTCCATGCCCGCCGCGTGGCGCTATCAATGTTTTTCGTCCACAGTTCGGGGTCTATGCCTTTGCGCTTGCTTATGAAATTGAGGTAAAACAGTGAGTAGAAGTCAATTAATTGATACAACTTTTCTTTATTCTTCTTGCCGTAAGCGTTGTAAACGTTGATGTAGCCGCATTGTTCCAACTCTTCGAGCATTGCGGTCAGACCCCCGCCCTGTAGCAAGGTCGCTTCTTTTATCTCGTCGCGCGTTAAGCCACATCTTTTCTTTGCCAGCGCCTGTATTATCTCACGGTGATTTTCAGACCGTTTGAAGAGCGACGACAGCATGATACTAAACTCGTCTTTTAATGCGGCGTCTTTTGCAAAACACAGATTGTTAATGTTTTGAGTTACGCTCAGCCCCTTTTCAAACAGGTTCAGATAGTAGGGTATGCCGCCGAAAACCATGTAAATATCTATGATGCTCTTGCGGTCAAGTACGAACTTTTTGCTTTTGAAGAAGGCTTCGCACTCGCCCAGAGTGAACGGTTCGAGCGCCATACGCCGCGTTACGCGGTTATGCAGACCGCCTCGGTTTTTCAGCAGATTGTTGAGCATCCACGAAGTAGCCGAGCCGCAGACAATAAGCAGTATATCAGGACGTGACGAAGCCCATGTGTTCCAAAAATACTCCAATCCGGTGATGAAGCCCGAACGGGGCGTGTCAAACCATGGCAACTCGTCTATGAATATCACTTTTTTGCCCCTTTTATGGCTGCTCTCCACCAAGTGTATCAACTGTCGGAAAGCCTCCGGCCAGTCTTTTGCCCTCGTGTATGGGGTCTTGCTATATGCAATAAGGGTGGCTTGGAAATTTTCAAGTTGCTCTTTTTTCGTAGCATTTGCCAATCCCGAAATATAGAAAATAAACTCTTTTTGGAAAAACTCTTTTATGAGAAAAGTTTTCCCAACTCTACGCCGTCCATAGACCGCCAAAAATTCAGGCGACTGCGACGCAAGTAGCAGATTAAAAACGTGTTGCTCGTTTGTCCTTCCAATTATTTCCATAATTTTTTCCGTTTAAAACTCGTCACAAAGGTACAAAAAAATATAGATTTGGCAACTTTTTCGATTTTATTTTCTGCCAAATCTCATATTTTTTACCTACATTTGGCAGGTTTTCCGTTTATATAATCTGCCAAATCTCGCTTTTTTTACTCACATTTGGCAGATTTTCCGCATCCATAATTATATAAAAAAGCTGATATGCAATGGTTTAACAAAATACAGGATAATAGCAGTGAAAACAAATTCGTTCACCAATTTGATAACATTTACATATATTCAATAGCGGTATGCGGTATCGGCAACAAAATAGTCTGATAATAGAATTAAAATTTTGTTTGTTAAGCAGAAAGTATTACCTTTGCGGTGCGTTTGAGCGGGATTTTTTGAAAATTCCGATTGCGACAATGCGAAAATTTGATGTTGGTAAAAGTATGATTTCTAAACGTAACGTATTAAAAGTGAGATACTTTATAATATTTTTAACATTGCAGGTGAGCCTGATTACTGTGGCGCAAAAGCGTCCTGTGATAGGTTTGTCGGACACTTATAAGGACGGCATAACTACCGTTCCGCGTACATATATTGATGCTGTTTTGGCGGCGGGCGGTTTGCCGGTCATCATCCCGTTGATGAATGATGACGACAAGATAATGGAGTTGCTTGAATCGCTTGATGGTGTGATATTTACAGGAGGAGGCGATTTTGATCCTGCATATTATCACGAAAATGCTATTCCCCAGAACGGTAAGGTGAATGCTCCGCGTGACGCTTTCGATATCAGGCTGTTACGTTCGGCTGTTGAAAAAGGCGTGCCGGTGTTGGGTATCTGCCGTGGCATACAGTTAATAAATATTGCATACGGAGGCTCTCTGTATCAGGATCTTCCTGTCCAGTTTGCCGATAAAACGATAGCTCACCGTCAGCGTCAGCCGCTATCCACTCCGACGCATCCGTTTGTGGTGGAAGAGGGCAGTTATTTTTCAAAAATAGTTGGCGATAAGACTTTTAATGTAAATAGCGCTCATCATCAGGCTATCAAGAAGTTAGCCCCCGGTTTTCGTGTTGCAGGCAGGTCAACCGACGGCATAATTGAGGCGATTGAAAATATTGATGATACACATTGGGTGCTTGGAGTGCAGTTTCATCCGGAAGCTCTTCATTACAGGGATCCCAAGATGGTTAAGATCATTCGCAGTCTGGTAGATGAAGCTTCTCGTAAACAGGATAAGCGTCAGGCTCCGAAAATTGTCTATGTACCTCAACCTCAAGAAAAAGAGACGATTACAGCGGAACTAAAACCTGAGCCTAAAGAAACTCCCAAGCCGCAGGAACCCCAAAAGCCGCAAGAATCGAAAGAAACCAAACCCGAAACTCCGAAGCCCCAACCGGTAGAAACCAAGGAAACAAAAGAAACCAAGGAAACAAAAGAAACAAAACCCGAAACCTCCAAACTTCAAACAAGCGCACCGCCTGCGCTGCCGTTCGTAATAACGAAAGAAGCGCTTCTGAACAAGATAAAAGGCGGTTGGGCAGGCCAGACGCTCGGTGTCTGTTACGGCGCTCCGACCGAATTTCGTTGGTGCGGAATGACTGTTCCCGACACTTTCAAACTCTATTTGGATGACGATTTGGTTAAGAAATACTTCAACAACGATGATATATACATGGATTTGACGTTTGTCGGCGTCATTGACAAGCTTGGCATTGATGCGCCGACAGACTCGTTTGCTGTTGCTTTTGCAAATGCAGGATACAGTTTGTGGCACGCCAATCAGGCTGCGCGTTACAATATTTTGCATGGCATTATGCCGCCGATGTCGGGACATTGGCACAATAACCCGCATGCGGATGATATTGATTATCAGATAGAATCCGATTTTGCAGGCCTGATGTCGCCTGCTATGCCGGACGCTGCATCTCATATTTCAGACCGTATTGGTCATATAATGAACTACGGAGATGGCTGGTATGGAGGCGTTTACGTGGGTGCGATGTACGCTTTGGCGTTTACTTCCGATAATATTCCTTATATTGTGGAGGAAGCGTTGAAGACGATACCCGACAAAAGCCGCTTCCACAGGACAATTCAAAGCATTATTGACGGTTGGAAGAAGTATCCACAGGATTGGAAAAAGACATGGCAGGAATGCGAAAAAAGCTGGAGTAATGAGCCGGGTTGCCCCGACGGGGTGTTCCTGCCATTCGACATTGATGCGTCTATAAATGCGGCGTATATCGTTCTCGGGCTGCTTTATGGGGATGGCGATTTTGCAAAAACGCTTGAAATTTCTACTCGTGCAGGGCAGGATTCCGACTGCAATCCCTCATCGGCAGGCGGTATTCTCGGTGTTATCAAGGGCTATGACGCTCTTCCGGCTGACTGGCTCAAGAGTTTGCATCAGATAGAAGATACAAAACTCTCATACACAGACTATTCGCTTAATGAAGTCTATCAGGTAAGTTTTAAACATGCCCTTCAAAATATAGATCGTTATGGTGGCAAAACATCGGGCGACAGTATAGTAATAGCTTCTCAAAAGCCTACTACAGTGCGTTTTGAAAAGAGTTTTGCCGGCATTACCCCAAGCAAACGCAAGCCGATAAACAAGAATCTTGACAAACCGTTCACTTTCAAGTTTAGTGGAGTAGGGATAGTTGTACGGGGCGGCGTTAAATGTCCGGACAATTCGTATGTGGCTCAAATTCAGGTTTCTATAGATGGTAAAATAATAGAAACCGTGCAAATGCCGGCCGATTTTCGCACACGCCGGCATGAGATGTTCTGGAATTATCAACTGAACGACCGTAAGTTCAAGATTCAGCTTAAATGGCTTAATCCCCGTCCTGATGCCGTTGTTCGCATGACCGACGCGCTGATTTACAGCAAGGAAAAGTAAGCTAAAAAGCCGTTTCCGGCAGTGATTTTTTAGTTAAATATTCCCTAATTTTTTAAATTTTAGATAAAAAATATTATTTCACTGTGATTGATTAGTATTATTTAACAGGATTTTTTTAAAAATCCCGTTTAACATTTATACTTTTGCAGTCCGAAACGAGTTATTATTAATATAAATTGTAAAAATTATAAATGTACTTTTCTTATGAAT
>JAISTJ010000034.1 GCA_031272655.1 Tannerella sp. | reverse complement strand
TGCCCGAAACGCTGTTCGAGAGCGAGTTATTCGGCTACGTAAAAGGCGCTTTCACCGATGCACGCACCGACAAAGCAGGCAGGATGGAGATAGCATCCGGCGGCACGCTGTTCCTCAACGAAATAGGCAACCTGTCGCTTCAGATGCAGGCTAAACTACTGACAGCCATAGAGAAAAAGGAGATAACACGGCTCGGATCCACTCGCATGCAACCTGTTGATGTCCGTTTCATCTGCGCCACCAATCTTGATATTTATGAGGCCGTTGCACGCGGCGACTTCCGTCAAGACCTGCTCTACCGCATTAACACGCTTGAGATACGCATCCCGCCCCTGCGCGAGCGCGGCGACGATATAATCCTGCTCGCCAACTGGTTCCTGAACCGCTACGCCAACCATTACAAAAAGAATATCAGCGGTTTAACGCCGGAAGCGAAGAAAAAACTTCTCAAATACCCCTTCCCCGGCAATGTTCGCGAACTGCAAAACATAATTGAACGCGCTGTAATTCTTTCTAACGACGCTATACTCAAAGCATCAAGCATCACAATGCCCTCATACTCAGGCAGTAGCGAGCAACGCCGCAATACGGAAACCCTTAACCTCGACATACTTGAACGCGAAGCTATAGACAAAGCCCTCCGCCGAACCGGAGGCAACTTAGCCAAAGCCGCCGAACTCCTCGGCATCACCCGCTACGCCCTCTATCGAAAGATAAAATAAAATCAGAACTGCAACTCCTCGGCATCCCCGAAACTCTCATATCCCGAAACGACCACCTGTTCGCCCTCGTCTAACCCTTCAAGAACTTCGTAATAAAGCGGGTTTTGGCGACCTATGCGGATGTTGCGTCGCAGAGCCTTCTTTCCGTCGGCAGACAGCACGAAAATCCACTGCCCGCCCGTATTCTGATAAAATGCACCGCGCGGAATAAGCAGCGCTTCGACCGGCTGGCCGAGTTGGAGGTTAATATAGTAAGTCTGACCGGCGCGGATGTTGTCGGGGCGCTCACCTTCAAACACAAGGTCGGTCTTGAACATCTTGTCGCGCACTTCGGGATAAACCTTGCGGACAACGAGGCTAAAAGTGCGATCCTGTCTGTCGAAAGTCGCAGCCAAGCCATTGCGCACACGGTCTATGTAATGCTCGTCAATCAACGCCTCAATCTTGTAATCCGACAAAACGCTGATTTGACCAATCCGCGCGCCACTCGCCACCGACTGCCCAATCTCAATGTCAAGCAAACCCAACTGCCCGTCAACCGGCGCCTTAATATTCAGATTCTCAACCCTTTGCCTGACCATAACCAAGTTTTGGCGAATATTATGCAAGCTTTCTTCCATCTGGTCAACCTGAATGCCGCGATATATCGAATCCTGCTTTTGGCGCTCTACAACCAGATCCAAACCCTTGACGGCAAACTCGTAATCCTCTTTCGCCTGCAGATAGTCCTCTTTTGATGTTAATTTCTCATTATACAAGCTTTTATACTGTTCATATTTGCGCTTTTTCCGCTCAATATCAAGGTCTAACTGAAGCCGTTCCTTGCGCAGGGATAGTTTTTCCTGCTCCATCGTAACCTGAGTATTACGCAGAAAGTTCTGTTTTTCAGCAAGTTGCGCTTCACTGTCAAGGATATTCAGGCTCAACATCGGATTTGTCAGGCGCACAATCACATCGCCACGCCGCACCATAGAGCCTTCTTCGGCGACTTTTTCGGCCACCATTCCGCCTTCAATGGCGCTCAGCTGGATGGTGTTGATAGGCAGCACCTGTCCATTGATGCGGATGTAGTCATTAAACTCGGCGCGTGTAACTTTCTGAATAGTAAGCTTATCGCGGTCGGCGTTGAATTTCGCGCGATGATCGCCGAAGATGAGCCACGCCGTCATAATGAGCACAAAAGCGCCGCCTGCGATGTATGGAATATGTTTTTTCCTAATCCCTTTTTTCTTTTCTAAAATTCTGTCCATGTTGTTTCTCCTTTATAATAATTTAATAATCTGTATTTTAGTTGATATTTAAGTTGGGCGTGAAGCTCGCTCACACGTGCGTTCAGCAGTCGGTTAGCGCTGGTAGTCAGCTCGATAGCGTTGATAAGTCCTTCTTCATATTTGCGGACATTAACACGGTGGGCTTCGGCCATCGCAACTGTTTTTTCCATTGCCGAAACGGTTTCGTCTTTCAATCCCTCAACGTCGGCGACAGCCTGTTCAATCTCGCTATAAACCTGACGCATAGCAGCTTCATGCTCGCTACGTGCTATCACAAACCGCTGTTTGGCGCGCCGCGCTTCGGAAGGGCGCGAGAGGCGGTCGAAAAGCGGAATCGAGATGCCAACGCCGATATACGAGCCTTGCCGGTTTTTCAGCTGCTCCTTGAACGACATGTAAGGTGTGCCGTCCATCAATCGCGAAAAGCCTGTCGAGAAGCCGGCTTCGAGCGTGATAGTCGGAAACAGCCGCCCGCGAATGATTTTATATTCGGCTTCGGTTGCTTTCAACGTCTGACCTGAAGCAAGGAGCTTGGGGAGGGACGTTTGAGCATTGTTGAAAATCGTTGCGGTGTTGTCAAGCGAAACAGCGCTAACCATCCCTGCAGGGCTATTGCCGTTAACTTGCTCAATTTCAAAATCATCCTCAATCGGGAAATTCATTTTTTCTTTAAGTTTTATCATCTCCAATTTCAGTAAATTGCGCTGCTGGGTAAGCAGGTAGCGGTCTTCGGCTTCCTTGGCGCGAATCTCGGCAACGTCGGGCGCCGCTTTCATGCCGAGTTCCTCCATCCTTTGAAAACTCTTCAGGTTGTCGGAGCTTTCCTGCAACTGCTGCTCGGCAAACGCCACTGTCCCCTTGTAATACAGCGCATTGAAGTATAATTCCATCGTTTCGAGCGCAATTTGATCTTTAACATTCTGCAACTGTTGCCGTCCGAACAGTTGGTTGATTTTCGCCAAACTTGCATTGTAAAATGTTGATAATCCGTCAAATAGCGTCAATTGCGAATAGATACTGTAGGAGTTACCAAAAGTACTTGTTGAGATGTAAGTATTAGTCTCCGGATCAACGCCTCGCCCGAAATTGCTTGATACACTGAAACTTGCCGAAAGTGACGGCAAAAATCCCGCTACCGCTTCCTGCCTACTGATATTATACATCCTGCTCTGCGCCTCCTGTTTCGTCCGCAGAGGATTATGCTTGATGGCATACCCGATACATTCGTCAAGCGTCAAGACCTGGCTATTGCCGGCCGTTGTCTCGCCCAAAGGTACGCTGTCGGTGGAAAAAAGCCATCCGCATAATAAAAAAATCTTTAACATCATAAATTTTAATTTTAAACACAAATCTATATGCCAAAATCGTGCCAAACTATTTAATCTACTTATTATCAAATATTTATGAAATTTGCAAAATCCCTCAAATGTAAAATAATTTTACGCCGGAAGCAAAATTTTTTACACTTGACAGACGCCGGTGCGAAATTTTTTTTTTGCCTTTTGAAAAAAAATTTTTGAAAATTTTCTTGTTTGTTTGAAATTAATGTTTATATTTGCCGTCGAATATATCATGTAGCAATATGAGAATGTATTTGTCCCAATATGATGACTATTCCCTTGAATACAGGGAT
>JAISTJ010000006.1 GCA_031272655.1 Tannerella sp. | reverse complement strand
AAAATCATTTCTCAAAAGCTGCATCGAAAGCGATATTCGACGGACGAAAATCTACCTGCTTGACGAAACGTAAAGATTCAGCAGCGCCTGCTTCGCGATCCATACCGTTGTCTTCCCATTCGACAGACAGCGGTCCCTGATAGTCAATGCTATTAAGAGCGCGTATTATTTCCTCAAAGTTAATCTTTCCGCGTCCCATGCTACGAAAATCCCAGTAACGGTCTCTGTTTCCGAATCCCAAATGACCTCCGAAAACGCCTGCGCGTGTCGGCTTGTCGCTCCACCACACATCTTTCATGTGAACATGGAAAATCTGTTTTGCAAAAGTAGTTATAAACGCCACATAATCAACGCCTTGATAACCAAGGTGGCTTGGGTCGTAATTGAACCCGAAAGCAGGATGATAGTCAACGGCTTTGAGCAACGTGTCAGCCGATGAAATGTCAAAAGCGATCTCCGTAGGATGTACTTCCAACGCAAACTTCACTCCATTCGCGAGATAGGAATCCACAATAGGTTTGAAACGTTGCGCTACTTCTGCGAAGCCGGCTTTAATGTCGTCAGGTGAAACGGGCGGAAAAGAGTACAGCAGATGCCAAATAGGGCTTCCCGTGAAGCCAACAACTGTCTTACAGCCAAGCATTTTAGCTGCCTCTCCAACCTTGATCATCTCTTCAGCAGCGCGTTTACGGACGCCTTCCGGCTCACCGTCCCCCCACAGGCGGGCTGGCAAAATGCTCTTGTGCCGCGAATCAATGCGGTCGCAAACACACTGACCCACAGTGTGATTAGAGATAGTAAACAACTCCAGTCCATACTTCGCCAAAGTAGCCTTGATGCCGTCGCAGTACGACTGACTCAGTTTCTCAATGTCGAGATGGTTCTCGGTGCAGGCGAGTTCAAGGCCATCATAGCCGAATTCTTTCGCCTTGGCGCAGATAGTCTCAAGGGGCATATCGCCCCACTGCGCAGTGTATAAAGTCACTTTCCTTGCCATGGTAAATAAAATTACTAATGTTTATGTGCGCAAAAATACTAATTATTTCGGAAAAAAGTAAATTTTCGGAAGTTTTTTTTAAATTTTTCGCAAAAAAGATGTACTTTTATGCCCGAAAAAATTATACTACCCATGAGTAATAAATTGAAAATAGGACTGTTTGCCACCGGACTTGATACGTACTGGGGGCAATTTGACGGGCTTCTTGATTCTTTGATGGAATACAAAAGCCTTATTAAGAAGAACATAAGTTCTTTACGCGATGTGGAAATCATTGACGCGGGGATGGTTGATAACCCCGACAAGGCTGCTCAGGCGGCGTCTGTTTTTGCGCAGGGCGAAGTGGAGATAGTCTTTCTCTATGTCGCCACTTACTGCCTTTCGTCAACCATACTGCCTGTGGCTCAACAACTTAAGTGCCCTTTGATAGTGCTTAACCTACAGCCTGTGCCGGCTATTGACTACGATTACATCAATAATCTTGGCGACAAAGGGCGCATGACGGGTTACTGGTTAGCTCACTGTCAGGCTTGCTCTGTACCGGAGATTGCCAACGTGTTCAACCGCAGCAATCTCCGTTACGAGTTCGTAACAGGCTATCTTAAAGACGATTATGCGTGGAAAGAAATCGGCGGCTGGCTTGATGCCGCTTACGTGAAATTTGTAATGCGCAACAACCGGTTAGGTATCTTGGGGCATTACTACTGCGGAATGCTTGATGTTTACACTGATATAACCCGTCAGGCCGCCGTATTTGGCACTCATCTTGAGCTGCTTGAAATGTGCGAGCTGAAGAAATATCGCGACGAAGCAACGCAGGCTGAGGTTGACGGCAAGATAGCCGAGTTCAAGCAGCGTTTTGACGTGGCGCCCGAATGTGAGGTATATGAACTTGAACGCGCAGCACGCACGTCTGTGGCGCTCGACAAACTTGTAACAGCCCACCGGCTCGGCTCTATGGCTTACTATTATGAAGGCGTGGACGGCAACGATTATGAAAACATCGTTACTTCTATCATTGCCGGTAATACTCTGCTGACAGGCAATGAGATACCTGTAGCCGGCGAGTGCGAAGTAAAGAACGCCCAAGCAATGAAAATAATGTCTGCTTTTGGCGCAGGAGGCTCATTTTCAGAGTTTTACGCTATGGATTTCAATGATGATGTAGTCCTGCTCGGACACGACGGGCCTGCTCATTTTGCTATCGCCCAAGGGAGAGTCGGACTTGTGCCGCTGCCCGTTTATCACGGCAAGCCGGGGAAAGGGCTTTCTATCCAGATGACTGTCCGTCATGGCGACGTTACATTGCTCTCTGTATGCGAAAACAAC
The DNA here is from genome assembly GCA_031272655.1 of Tannerella sp. GTDB lineage: Bacteria > Bacteroidota > Bacteroidia > Bacteroidales > Tannerellaceae > Tannerella. The sequence continues at coordinate 4,008 of JAISTJ010000006.1, read as the reverse complement.
GACGGGGTGTTCCTGTTAACAGCTGAAGGTCAATCTGTTGAAGGCCCGGTGCTTGAGATAGGCAACACTAACAGCCGCTACCGTTTCCCGTGCGGCGCCCGCCGTTTCATAGACGAGTGGAGCAAAGCCGGACCGTCGCATCACACCGCTGTTGGCATCGGCCATATAGCCGACAAGATCGCCAAACTCGCATTCCTGCTGAATATTCCGGTGAAAAAAATATAAGATTAATGGACAAAAGCGGCAAGGTTGTCTGCCGGGACAGTCTGCTGCTCTCCTGTCCGCATGTTCTTGATAGTTACGGAGTTAGCCGCTATTTCCGTTTCGCCTGCGATGGCTACAAACGGTATTTGCTTCGTGTCGGCGTAGGCAAACTGTTTCTTCATTTTTGAAGATTCGGGATAGATCTCCGCGCTGACGCCGGAAGAGCGTAGTTTTGCTATCAAAGGCATGATAAAGTTCATTTCACGGTCGCCGAAATTGACGAAAAGCAGTTTTGTTGTCTTAAGCGAATCGGCCGGATAAAGGTCTAACTGATTGAGTACGTCGAAGATACGGTCTGCACCGAACGAGATGCCGACGCCCGATATGCCGTCCATGCCGAAAACGCCTGTCAGGTTGTCATACCTGCCGCCGCCGGTGATGCTTCCAATCTCCACATCAAGCGCCTTAACCTCAAAAATCGCGCCGGTATAGTAGTTAAGGCCACGCGCAAGCGTTATATCTGTCTCAATATCAGCTACAAGCGGCAAACGGTCTAAAAACGACAAAATATATTCCGTCTCCTCAATCCCTTTCAGTCCCGTTTCCGACGACTGCAAAGTCTGCCGCAGCGAAGCGAGTTTTTCCCTGTTGCTTCCTTTGAGGGCGATAATCGGTTGCAGGCGCGTTACGGCTTCTTCCGAAACGCCCGCAGCAATAAGTTCGGCGTTAACATTCTCAATACCAATCTTATCCAACTTGTCAATAGCTACGGTGATATCCACAATCCTGTCCGCCTCGCCTACAATCTCCGCGATGCCGGACAGTATTTTGCGGTTGTTGATTTTGATGCACACCCTGATGCCGAGGCGGCGGAACACTTCATCTATAATCTGGACAAGCTCCACCTCATTAAGCAGCGAATCGGAACCGATGACGTCGGCGTCGCACTGGTAAAACTCCCTGTAACGCCCTTTCTGCGGACGGTCGGCACGCCAAACGGGCTGTATCTGATACCTTTTGAACGGGAATGCCAGCTCGTTGCGGTGCTGTACGACAAACCGCGCGAATGGCACCGTCAGGTCGTACCGCAAACCCTTCTCGCAAGCTTTGGCGGCAAAACGCGCAGAATTTTTCTCAAGCAGCTCATCATCACTGAAACCGGCTAAACAGTCGCCGGAGTTGAGTATCTTAAACAGCAGCTTGTCGCCTTCCTCGCCGTACTTTCCCATCAATGTCGAAAGGTTTTCCATCGCCGGCGTCTCTATCTGTTGATAGCCGTAAAGACGGAATACTTCGCTGATAGTCAGGAAGATATAATTGCGTTTCGCCATCTCCGACGGCGAAAAATCGCGAGTTCCTTTAGGAATACTTGGTTTCATCAATCAATTCTTAACTCTTCACATCATTGCGACAAAGTGAAGCAATCCAACTCTTAATTCTTAATTCTTAACTCTTAATTCTTAATTCTTAATTCAAAACTACCTTCTTCTGCCCATAAAAATCCAAACATAATAGAGCAAAGTGGCAAGCGAGCCGAGCGCGGCAACGACATAAGTGTAAGCCGCAGAACGAAGGGCGCCCACCGCCATGCTATATGTCTGATAATTAGTTATTCCCGCATTACTAAGCCACTTGACGGCTCTCTGGCTGGCGTTGATTTCCACCGGCAGTGTGATGAAGCTAAAAAGCGTAGTAAGCGCAAAAAGCACGATACCGGCGAGCAACAGCTGCGGAAAGACGTTCAGCAGCAGCATCCCGCCGAGCAGTATCCACTGCACAATATTGGACGAGAAGTTGACGACCGGCACGAGCGCCGACCGCATCTTTAGCGGCGCGTATGCGCGGGCATGTTGCACGGCATGGCCGCACTCGTGCGCAGCAACCGCCGCAGCAGCTATATTACGCTGACTGTAAACCGATTCGCTCAGATTGACGGTCTTTGTAGCGGGATTGTAGTGGTCGGTCAGGTGTCCGGTCGTTGATATAACCTGCACATCATAGATTCCATTGTCCTGAAGCATCTTTTCGGCTACTTCCCTGCCGCTCAGCCCAAGCGGAACCTGCGAGTATTTCTTGAATTTACTCTGCAGATTGGACGAAACAAGCCAGCTCAAAAGGGCTATTCCCCCGAAAATTATCCAATATGTTGACATAATCATAAATTTTAAAATAAAGGCTTCACCCGTATAAGTGAAGCCTTTACCATTTGTTTCAAAAAAGCCCCCCTTGTTTTATTCTTCCGATACGACCTCAAATGGTATTTCCACAGAAACCTCCTTATGAAGTCCCACACGGGCTTTGTAAGAGCCTATTTCCTTGACAGGCTCTTTGAGATGAATGATCTTGCGGTCAATATCAAAGCCTTTCTTAGCCAGCTCTTCTGCTATCTGGATATTTGTTACCGAGCCGAAAATAGTGCCTGTAGAACTTGTCTTGGCGCTGATTGTCAGGGTTATACCTTCCAATTTCGCCGCTATTGCCTCTGCGTCTTTCTTGATTTTCTCAAGTTTGTGAGCGCGCTGCTTCATATTTTCAGCCAACACTTTCTTTGCTGATTCCGATGCTATAACTGCCTTACCCTGAGGGATTAGAAAGTTGCGTCCATAGCCGCCCTTAACGTTTACAATATCGTCTTTGTAGCCAAGACCGGCTACATCTTCTTTCAAAATAATTTCCATATTCTGTCTCTCCTCTTTTTAAATTATTTCATTAAATCGGTTACATACGGCAGCAAAGCTAAATGGCGTGCGCGTTTAACTGCTTGAGCCACACGGCGTTGGAACTTCAGTGAAGTGCCTGTGATGCGGCGCGGCAGAAGTTTGCCCTGCTCGTTTAAAAATTTCTTCAAAAACTCCGGATCTTTGTAGTCAATATATTTGATGCCGCTTTTCTTGAAACGGCAATACTTCTTTTTCTTCATATCAACCGACATGGGAGTAAGATACCTGATCTCCGAATTTGCTTGTGAATTTACTATTGCCATGATTTATTCCTCCGTGTTAATTGGTTCCGTATCAATCTCTAAATCAATATCATCGTCTATAAGCGGACCGTGATGTTTCTTCTTTTTAACAGTCTCCTTAACGACCGGTTCGGGTTTAACGCCTGTCGTCTTGAGGCTTCTCCTCTTTTCGGCGTACTCGGCGGCAAACTTATCCAAACGGAAAGTAAGGAATCGTATCACGCGCTCATCACGACGGTACTGTGTTTCAAGCACTTCAATAACATTCGGCTCGGCTTTGAACTCAATGAGCTGATAAAAACCGGTCGTCTTCTTGTTGATGGGATATGCAAGTTTGCGCAATCCCCAGTTCTCTTCATTCACTATCTCAGCTTTTTGAGACAGTAGCAAATCTTTGATTCTTTCTACCGCTTCCTTCATCTGTGCATCAGACAAAACGGGAGTCAAAATGAAAACGGTTTCGTAATTGTTCATAATCTTTTTTACTGTATTTTTTAAATTTGAGGGCGCAAAGGTAGTAATAATTTTTTAATCTGCAAGTTTTTTTCGCAAAAAAATTATTATTTTCCTTTCAGCAACGACCCCAAAACGCCTCTGCCTGCCTTGAATAAGAGGTTTACAGCCTCGCGTTTAGCGCGTGTGGAGAGCATCTTCGTCATGCTGCCTACTATGCTGTTGTCTTTCTCTTTCTGTTTGAGGCGGGCTTGGCGCTCTTCCTCTTTCTGCTGCTGAATAGCGAGTTTCTGCTGCTCTTGCTGCTGTTTTGCCTCTGCTTTGGCTTGCGCCGCTTCCTGCTGCGCCTGTGCTGCTTTGTTCATGCGCTCGGTGAGTATCTCGAAAGC
>JAISTJ010000181.1 GCA_031272655.1 Tannerella sp. | reverse complement strand
AATTTCGGAGACCGCGACGCCGATATAAGGCTTTCGATAGATTGGAAAAAACTTGGAATAGACCCCGCCAAAGCAGTCTTGCAGGCGCCCGCCGTTGAAGGATTTCAGGAGGAACGCACTTTCAAGACCGGCGAAGTTATTCCGGTTGGCGCTAAACGTGGATGGTTGTTGATAATCAGATAGTTGCGGAAAGGCAAATCAGATAGACAGCTCCATGTGATGTTCCTCTGCCATGCGGCGCATGTTGAGGATTGCATAGCGCATACGGCCGAGCGCAGTGTTGATGCTGACGCCCGTAAGGTCGGCTATCTCTTTGAAACTCAGATCCTGATAGTAGCGCATCTCTACCACTTCACGCTGATTGTCAGGCAGATGACGCACTAACTTACGGACGTCTTCATAGACCTGCTCCTGCACCATCTCATCTTCGATGTTGTTGTCGCAAAGCTTCATGTCGTTGAACAAGTCCACTTCGACCTCGTCGTTGGAGATGGCGTTCTCGTTGCGCTCCTGACGGAAAGTGTCAATGATAAGATTGTGCGCGATGCGCATAATCCATGCTTTAAACTTGCCGTTCTCGGTGTAACGACCTTGCTTTATAGTCATAATAACCTTCAGGAATGTCTCTTGGAAGATGTCTTCCGTAAGTTCCTGATTATGAACTATATAATAGATGTAGGAGTGGATACTTTTCTGATACCTGCTCAACAACACATCGAATGCGGAATTATTTCCTAACGCATACAGTTCGACCAACGCTTCGTCGGTCAATGATTTCAATTCTTTCATTACTTTAATATTTTGGTTCGAAGTAATGTGTATGCAATAGGCAAATAATATTTTAGTTGAACATAAATTTATCGCCGCAAAGTAAGGCATAATATTATACCTGTGCAAATTTTACGGCACGAAAATATACCAAAAGTCGGGATTTTTGAACAAAACATCGGATTTTGAGGACGAACTTAGAACTTATATCCCAGCGTCAGTGCGATTTGAGCTTTTTTGGTTGTGAGCGCCGCCGGAGTGGAATAAACCGGCTCTATACCATACTGAGGTTCAGAGTAATACGTGTTCGAGAACGCATACGCATCTGCTTTGTGGATACCGTACACAAATGCCATATCCATATAGAAGTTAGGCGTGAAGCGGTAACCGAGGCCGGCAGTGTAGTAGTTGGTCGGCTTCGATGTAACCGTGAAGTGAGGTATTGTTCCCGACGGCAATACTTCCACCGTGTTGTTGTACAGCTGCGCTTTCATCGGCGATGTTTGCATCATGTAGCCGGCACGGACGGCGAACTGTGGGGTGATCTTCACCTCGCCGCCGAGTTTCAGGGCATGTCCCCGTGTAAAATCCGCGCGGATGTCGCTGTTCATGTTATAATCGTTGGTATGGCCTTCGCGGTCGGAGAATTGCATCTTGCCGTAGTTTGTCATCTCATAGTCGGCGCTGACGAGGGCTGTCTGCCCAAGGATGATAGCGCCGCTGAAAATCCACTTGCCGGGCGCAAGGAAGCTGTATTCGGAATAGACGTCGTTAGGCGTTTTGTCTTCCATATCGGGAGGATTGTAGCCGTTGATATATGTACCTGCGCTCGCGTTGTAGTAATCGGTCATCGTGAAGTAACGCGGCGAGTTGTAAGCCACTCCGAGCCTTACGTTTTGAAGGTTCACTATCGCGCCGAAGTTCGCCGAAACAGCTATTCCTTCGGTGTTGAGCCAGTTTTGCAGATACAGGTGGTCGTTCTGCGTGGAAGTGTAGTGAAACAGTTCCTCATAGTCGGAATTTAACCTGTATGAAAGGTCGGTGTAAGTAAACGACGCGCCGAGAAACAGAATGTTTGAGATATTTGTCCCCAGACCTATGTTGTATTCATCTACCGAGCCGCTTTCAATGACCGTCATAAGCGATGAATTGGGCGAAAAGATGTCATAAGTTCCGTCCGGGCGTTTTTCCCCGAAGGCGCTGTGATAGACATCGCTTGCCACACCGGTCATGTTGCCGAACATACCGGCGCCATAGCCGAGTACAGGCAGCCATTGCCCTGACATATAGGCTATTGTGTAAGCATTGTCCGCGCCAAGATCATTTTCATCAATGCCGTAATAGTTGCCGTTGTTGTCTATAAAAGCGTTTGTGGCGCGCGAAGCGATATAATCGGCCATCGAATACTTCTGTTGGTCGCTTTCCATCGTGTATTTGCGCTGGTAGTTTTTCAGCTTGTTGTATGAGAAAGCGAAGTTCCAGTTCTGAAATGCGCCCGAACTCGTCGGGAAATATAGCTCGAAGCCAAAATTGTTCATTCCCGGACGGGTAGAGCGTTTGTTTGTCTTCATGCCGCTCCAGTCGGTGTTCGTCCCGACTATTGACAGGTCGAAAGTGCCGGACACCTCCGAACTGCGGTAAATGCCCAACCCTGCTGGGTTATTGGATAATACCGACATATCGCCGCCGAGCGCTCCAAACGCGCCACCCATAGCCATTGAACGGGCTGTGCCGCCAAGATCGTATTTTGAAAGTGTGTAGGCGTCTATCTCGTTGCCTTGAGCAAACAAATCAATACTGCATGCAAGCAAGACGCCTGCAAAAAAACATATCTTTTTCATTGTCATTCGTTTGTTTATCAATAACTTGTCCGTTACAAACCGCGTATTACATCATGCCGCCGCGACCGCCTGAACGACCGCCGCCACTGCTACTGCCACCCGAAGAGCGACCGCCGCCGGACGATCCTCCCGATGAGTAGCTGCCGCCCGATGATCCGTAGCTGCTTGAAGGCGCCGAATATGAGCCTGATGAACGGGTAGAGACGCTCGAAGACGATGAACGCGATGGAGCGCTGCTAACGGATGAACGGGATGTGCTGGCCGAAGAGCGTACGGTTGAGCTTGATGAGCTGCGGCTGTTGCTGCTCGAAGCTGTTGCCTTAGACGCTTCGGCGCTTGTGCGTGTTCGTACTGAGCGCGTTACGTTCGGATTAGTTGTATTTCCGCTTGTTGTTACGCGGCTGCGTGTTGTGGAAGTGGCTGATTCTGAAGACGATCTGCGTACCGAAGCTACGTTTTCACGTGAAGACGAGGATCTTGCGCTTCGGGTAGAAGCTATTCCATCATTTCCGCGCGCCGAAACGCTTCTGCCGGAAACCCTGTCGGACGAGGCGCTTCTCGAAGACGCGATCGCCGAACGGGACGACGATGAACGCCCACCAGAGACAAATCCGTTGGTGTGTGCAGACGCACGTCCGTACTGATTGCGGTAATACGGACGGTCAAAGTGGTTAAAGAAGCCGCCGTAATATCCTCCATAGAAGCTGAATCCGTAATAGGGATAACCTAAGTAAAAGTCATACCAAGGCGAATACCATGAATGATAACCGCCCCATCCCCAGTAAGGACGGTGCCACCAGTACCATGAATAAGAGTACATCGGACCGTACCACGCTCCATAATAATACGGGTCAAAGACCCAACCGCCGTAATAGCCGTTTCCTACATTAATATTAATGTCAATGCCGTCGTCCGTCTCTTCATAATCATAGCCGTAGTAACCCTCATTCAGATAGATATTTACATTATCCGAACCGGTAATGGTTATCTTGCTCGGCGAGTGATAACGGATGATTCGCTCCGAATATTCAAGGTCGGAACTGCGTTTCTTGACGGTATCTTCTTCGGCCTCAGCCTCTGTTTCGGCAAGATACGTATCTTCAGAATATTCTGTGTCAATGTCCGAATAACGGCGGTTATAGGCGTCCACATCCATTTCGGTGATGGGACCGACTAACGGCTTAGCATCAGTTAATGATGCAGTCGTTGATGTATTGTTGTTGGTTTTGACTGCGGAAACGCTTGTTTCTTCTGTTTTCGAGGTCTTTTTAGCTTTACTCTTACCGGAAGAGAAATATACGTCGTCCACAAATCCTCCCTGCGCCATAGCGCCAGATGCCATCAAAAGCATCGCCAACATGGAAGTCAATTTCATAGTTTTCATTTTTCTGTCCTCCTTTAATTAAATTGTCTGTAAGCGACTTTACGCTTATATTTTGTTAGACTCGCTTACATACAAAAAGTTTAAAAATCATTTTTTATTCGGCACAAATTTACAACCTTTTTTTGAGATTTCCAAATATTTACGAGAAATTTAACATAAATACTGAATATTTAGGGTTTGGAAACGTGCTATAACCGAAACTTTTTGTACCTTTGCAGTCGCAAATAAAGAAAGAAATTATGGATAAGATTCTCATAGTGCCTGATATTCACGGACGTAAGTTCTGGGAGCCGGCGCTTAACTTTGATGGGACGGTCGTTTTCCTCGGCGACTACACCGATCCGTACGGTTACGAAGGCTTTACATACGAAGATTCGCTGCAGGTGATGAACAAGGTTATTGACTTCAAAAAGGCTAATCCTGAAAGAGTTACACTTTTGGTCGGCAACCATGAACTTCATTACTACGACAAAAAATATGAGTGCGGTCGGTTTTCGGATGATTACTATGAGGCTTACCACAAACTGCTTACAGGTGAGGACGCTAACCTCTTTCAACTTTGTAAACAAATTGATAATTACCTGTTTATACATGCCGGCATAGTGAAGGCGTGGTATGACAGCCATGTTGAAGAGCTGAAAAAGCTTGGCGAAACACTTGAAGATCAGGTCAATAACCTCTTCCGGACAAATCCGGATGCGTTTTATGAGGCGTCTTTCTACAGGGGCGGGTGGAGCGAGGCCGGCAGTCCGCTTTGGGCTGACGTTCACGAACTGATCGAAGAGCCGGAACATTTTGACCCCGACATAATCCAGATCATAGGACATACACAACTGCGCACCGACGAGCCTATGATAAAAGAAAAATTTTTCCTTCTTGATAACCGCCGTCTATATCTGCTTGAAAATGAGGAAATTAAGCTGTATGAAGATTGACGGATTCATATAAAATCTGTTATACATGGCAATTTTCTGTTATACTTTTTGAATAACAATTAAAAAATTGTTGTATATTTGCCGCGTAATTGACATTTATAGCAGCAATGGGACAACACAACAAAGTACGCATACCTATAGTTGAAGACATCAAACAGTCTATCTATCAAGGGGTTTGGAAGACAGGCGAGAAGCTGCCTTCCGTCAACAGTTTTATCAAAAAGTACGGCGTTTCGCGTGTTACGATATTCAGGGTGCTGCAAGAGCTGAAAGACAGCGGGATAATCATCTCCAAAGACCGCGTAGGCTACTTTGTCAGCAACGAGCAGGAAACGGGGACAAAGCGGGTGATGCTTTGCTTGACGGCATTTGACCCTTACCATGAAGTGCTTTATAAAGAGATAGTTAATGGAGTAAATCCCGAAAAAGTTTCTATTGACGTGTTTTTTCATCACTGCAATCCGGATGTTTTCCGCTCGGTTGTCAAGGATCATATCGGTTACTATCGCCTGTACGTTGTTATTCCGTTCCGTCATCCCGCCGTCCGTACCGTTCTGAAAGACATACCGCGCCACAGGCTGCTCCAGATAGCCCGTCCGCCGGTCGTCAGCGGCACATCTTATATTTGCCAGGAGTTTCACGACGAGGTGCTCGCCGCTTTGATGAAAGTGAAATATAGGATTGTGCACTACAACCGCTTCACGATGATTTTTTCCGAAATAATCAGGTATTTGGACGAAATCAAATCTGCTTTCACAACATTCTGCGAGCAGGTTGGTATTGATTATTCCATTGAAAATGAGATAAATAAAGATATGATTCGGCGAGGCACGGCGTTCTTCACTTTTTCCGACAACGATTTGATAAAAATTATCGAATGGTCTGAAAGTAAGGGCTTTAAACTGGGGAATGAGATGGGGCTGATTTCCTACAACGACACCCCGATGAAGAAAATCATCCGCAACGGCGTAACAGTCATCAGTCCGGATTTTCAACAGATGGGTCGCGCAATCAGCCGTTTCATCGAAACCCGCCGCCCCACAGAGACTACCATTCCCACCGAGTTGATTTTGAGGAACTCGCTTTGAGGGATTTTAGATTTTAGATTTCAGATTTTAGATATTTTAGATTTTAGATTTCAGAATTAAGAGTTAAGAATTAAAGATATGGATATAAGGGCTTTTGCATTTGAGCCGAAGGGCGTTGTCTGGAATTACCCCGTATGTGATACGTGGCGGGGTGGTCGTGTCCTTTGCAAAGCTACTTCGGGATTGGAAAATCCTGCTTTGTCCGCATGCTATTTAACTATTATTAACCTTACTTTTGCCATAAATTCGGGAAAAATTTTAGAGAGAGAGAGAGAGAGAGATGTAAACCTTGCATCACGCGCGCGTATTATAAACATTTTCAATTAAATAAAAAAATATTTTTCGGGAAAATTTCCGGAAAATATACGACCCGTCATTGCGAGGAACGAAGCAATCCGGAATTTAAGATAACCAATACATTTCATTTATTAACTAAAAATTCATTCTTATGAACCAAAAAGACAGCCATTTATCATTAAAAAAATTATGCCTGCTATGTATTCTTTTTGCGGGTACTATTTGTGCAAAAGCGCAGGTAACCATTGACGGCGATACGCCGTGGATAGTAGCGGACGGGCAGCAGGAAGCGGTAGCCCGCGCCCTCGAAGACGTGCAGACGGACTGGTACAAGGTGTTCGGTCGCAATCCAATCATTTTGAGAGAAGCGCCGGAGGCTTATAGAGGTCTCGTGATATATATAGGTGAGAAAGGCGCATGGCGTGAGCGATTGGTAAAAGAGCCTTTCGCAGGCGCTGAGAGTTATATATTAGAGCTGACGTCAGACGAGACCGGTCGTCCGGCGCTCGTAGCTACCGGCGCCGACAAGCGCGGCTGCATCTACGCCGCCTATACCCTTTCGGAAGAGCTGCTCGGCATAGACCCATGGTATTTCTTCACCGACAACGTACCGGAAATGAAGACAAGCATACCGGTAAGCGCCGGTTTCAAAATCCGGTCGGGTGTTCCAACGTTCAAATATCGCGGCTGGTTCATGAACGACGAAGACCTTACAAACAGCTTTGCGCCCGACCCGCTTCGCGAGAACGTCTTCTCGCTGTCGCATTTCGAGAAGATATACGAGACAATCCTGCGCTTGAAGGGCAACATGGTAGCGCCGGCGACGTTCCCCTTTCCCGACGAGAAATGTCAGGAACTTGCAGCCCGTCGCGGTTTGGTCATCAATATGCACCACATATTAGTATTAGGTCTTAACACCTATCGCTGGCCCAAAGACGTCCCGTTTTCGTACAGCCGGGACCCCGGAATAATGGAGCGATACTGGCAGCAGTGCATCGACGCTTTCAAGGATTACGAGGTAGTATGGACGGTAGGCTATCGCGGGAAACACGATAAGCCGTTCTGGAACGACGAGCCGGAAATAAAGACGCCGGAACAGCGCGGAGAGATTATTTCAAGAGCCATCGCCAAGCAGGTAGAGATGGTGCGCCGCAAACGTCCCAACGACGACTTTATAGCCAATATGTGGATGGAAGGCGCTATACTGTATCATCAAGGGCATTTGAAGATACCGGAAGGCGTTACGTTAGTGTGGGCAGACAACGGCGCAGGCTTCATCGCCGACAAGCCCGGACTGACCCCGTGGGATAACACTACCGCTTCCGACGACAAGGCAACAGTCAAAGCCGGTCAGGGCATCTACTATCATACGGCGATGATGAACGGTCGCGCTAATCAGCTTACGGAAATGGTGCCGCCCTCGCGTCTGAGCCACGAGATACTGCGTTTTACCAAGGCAGGCGCAACGATGTATTTCCTTGATAACGTGAGTGATATACGTCCATGCCCGCTCACCACCGATGCAGCAATGAAAATTGTATGGGATGCAAGCAAGTACATTGACAAGAGCGATGACGAGAACCACCGGACGCTGATAAGGGAGTGGAGCGAGCGGCAGTTTGGCGCAAAAGTAGCAGATAAGGTTGCCGCCGTATATGAAAGTTATTTCAATATTCCATACGTCAAAGAGCAGGCGAGCGACCACCTGCTTGCCAACAAGCTGGGCGCAGCTCAGAACACCGTACGCGGGGCGATAAAGGAGGGTAAGAAGTTGGATGAGAAACAGCTCACAGCCGTAAAGGAAAACTTGCGTTTTGCTACCGACAACCTGCCATACGTGCGTCGTTTGACCTCTCAAGCCGTCTCGCTTGCCTCTCAAATACCGCCCGCCCGCAAAGACTTTTATCAGGCGCATGTATTGACGGCGCTGTACATACACCTCTACCTGCTTGAAGCGCTTGAAAACTATTCCCGTTCCTCGCTTGCATACAACGAGGGCAACAAACCGTCGGCGCTGAAGTATGCCGTAAAAGTTACCGAGACGTGCGACAGGATGTTAAGAGAACGACGCAAAGCCGAGTACGGACGGTGGCAGGGATGGTACAAGGGCGAACAGTTCGTAAACCTGCAATCGTGCTATCAGATAGCGCGGACGCTGAACGCTCTGTTGAACGGCGAACCCGAACCGCTGCAACGACGCTTCAGAGGTATCAACGGCAA
>JAISTJ010000090.1 GCA_031272655.1 Tannerella sp. | reverse complement strand
GTGATGTACTCGTCGGGCGTAATGCCTGCGACCTTTGCAATGTCTTCGACGCTGATTTCCAGCGCCTCGCGCAAGCCCTTCAAGCGGGCGGCGATTTGTCGTATTTGTTCGTTCATAAGAGTGATGAGTGATGAATAATGAATCTAAAATCTAAAATCTAAAATCTAAAATCTAAAATCTAAAATCTAAAATCCGGCGAAGTATGGCTTCCAACTGGGGGATGATGGGGCGGGCGTCGTCGTTATGGATGATGAAATCGGCTTTGTTGCGGACTATTTCGTCAGGCATTTGGCGGTTCATGCGTTTCATTATCTCGGCTTCGGAGGCGCTGTCGCGCTGCATTGCGCGGGTAAGGCGCAGTTCTACCGGCGCTGTAACGGCTATGCTGACATCCACCTCGCTGTCGAGACCGCTTTCGAAGAGGATGGCGCTTTCGATGGCGACTATTCCTGTACAGATAGCCTCTCTTGGAGAGAGACTATCTGTCTCGACTGCCCAGCGCCGGAAGTCGCGGAAGACTACGGGATGGATGATGGCGTTGACCTTGGCAAGCAGTTTCTCGTTAGCGAAGATATACGAAGCGAGGCGCGGGCGGTCGAGCCGCCCGTCGCAATAGATATCCTCTCCGAAGAGTTTCTTTAAGCCGTCGATGATTTCAGGCGCCGTCTCCGACAGGCGTTTGCTTTCGCTGTCGGCGTCGTAAACCGGCACGCCAAAGACCTCAAGCAGTCGGCAAACGACCGACTTCCCGCTTCCAATGCCTCCTGTAACGCCTATCCTTATCATTTCTCATTCAATACTAAATTCGAGTTCGGAAGGCGAAACCTCATAACTAAAGACATAAGACGGTTTCTTTGTAAGTAAAACAGGGAGTTTGCCAACTGAGCGATACTGTTGGAATGACTTGAACGGTATAACAATCTCAATATCTTCGTTAGAAAAACCTTGTGATTCAGATGTGGATGCAACCGGGATATAGCATGTTACAGTTACAGAAGTAGGGAAGAAACGAAGTACTGTACGCGCAGGCATATCGTTGCAAACTACCTGAATTTTAACTCTTTTCTCAAAAAACTCGCCCACAGGTACGCCCACTGTCACTTTTGATACATTGCTTTTAACGCCTTCCGGCAAGTCTAAAGCAACGGTAGTCTCTGCATTAGAAGATAAATTGTTGAGTTTTACCTGTTTAGTCTGAATAATTCTTAAAGTATCAATAATATCTTCACGTCCAAAAACGTTGACTGTTGCAGGAGAAATTATAATTTTACCTGCAATATTATATCCTTTTTTATAACTGATATTCAGAACAGGGTCAACTGCAACGGTTTTCTCTTTCAAGGGAAAATACTTGACAATAAGTTCTTCCGGTTCTATTGAAAGCAGCGTTGTTGAGCTGATCAGCTGTTTCATAATGGCTTTATTGAGCATATTTTCCGGCAGCACCGAAGTGGAGTCTGTTTGTTTCTTGAGGTTATTTACAGACACTTCTATAGGCGAAAAGTTCCCTTTCCAGAGATAATAAAACAGTTTAGTACCTTTATCTTTCACGGAAAGGGTGATTTTCTGCGTATTATCATCGGCAAGAGCCATTGTTGCCGGAATATCTTTGTAATGAATGGGAAGGCTCAATTTCCTTTCGAAGCCTTGTTGCAGGTGTTCGAGAAGCCAAAAAGAAGACGCGAGCAACAGAAAAAACAGAAAAGTCACTATTTCTTTCCATTGTTGTCTTTTAAAAACGATTATCGTTTTGGCGACAATCTTTTTCAATGCAGTCAGTGCTTTATGCTGCATTTCAACGGGTTGAGAGGTTATTTTTGTTGAGGTATATCTTCAGCGGAAGCAAAAACCGACGCTTTGTCCACTCGAATACGCACTCCATCTGCAATCTCAATGAGCATGGTAGCGGCGTCAACTTCCTTGATGCGTCCATGAATGCCGCCTGCTGTAACAACCTTATCGCCCGATTTCATCGCCTCACGCGACTTTTGAAGGTCATTCTGACGTTTCTGTTGAGGTCTAATCATGAAAAAATAAAAGATAGCCGCCATGGCTACAAACATCATCAGGATACCTGTGTATCCTCCCTGTCCGCCTTCGGCGCCTGAACCGGCGCTTTGCACACAGCCTTGTAATAATACGTTTAAATACATAATAATCAATATATTAGTTAATCTTTAAAAATAAGTTTCTCGTCTCTAAGTTCAGCTACTATAGCATCAAGTACGCCGTTGATGAAAACGCTGCTTTTAGGTGTACTGTAGTATTTCGCCGCATCAATATATTCGTTCAAAGTAACGCTAACTGGTATTGTAGGGAAGTTAAGCAACTCAGCCATAGCTACTTGCATAATAACAATATCCATCAATGCAAGTCTTTCGGATTCCCAATTCTTGGCGTGATTATCAATACGTTGTCTAAACTCTTCTCCATGAAGCAGCGTTTGGCGAAACAGTTTGATAACATAGTCGTAATCATCCTGATTGTTGAACATCGGGATAAGATCCTGCCAGTCATCCGAATCTTCGTTGAATCGTTTTATAGTCTTGATTACAAACGATTCAACCACATCAATATCTTCGTTCCAATAAATACATTTTTCTTCAAGATAATCATCAATAGCGTCGTTATCGGAGATTATACGCTTGAAAACAGCGCGCCAAAAAGTCTTGTCTGTTTCGTAATTATCATCCTTGCCGGTTATGTAGTCATTATAAACATCTGATTCTAAGATCCTTTCGAGTGTTTTCTTTATAAACTCGGCGTCATTAGACCACGAAATGCCATGTTCGCGCGTATATTTCAAGAACGCCTGATTGGTTGAAATCTGCTTCGCGAGACGGTTATTAAGCAGCCGCAGGTCGGGATGCAGTTCGGCTTCCGTAGGGCGGTACTTGTGTCTGCGGGCGTCAATCATCCGTTCATAGGCGCGGGTGATATCCACTATCAGCAGCAGGAAATAAAAATACAGGTCATAAGTGCGTCGAAGGCTCATCATCAACTCGTTTTCAGCCACTTTGAGATCGCTGTCCCCTTTCTGGTAGAATGCGTAAATAACTTGCAGCACTTTGATTCGTATCAAAATTCGATTAATCATGTCAAAAAACTTCTCTTAAGAAAGAGCGGGAGGTGCGTTGTTGCCGTCCCGCTCTTCCATAACCATTGAACATAAAACTTCTTATGCAGGATGAATAGCCTCTGTCGGGCAGGCATCAGCACATGTACCGCAATCGGTACACATTTCGGGGTCAATATGATAGATATCGCCCTCTGAGATAGCCTCAACGGGACATTCATCAATACATGTACCGCACGCGATACAGTCGTCACTGATTAAATAAGCCATAATTTTTTTTATTTTAAAACATTAAATCGGGTGCAAAGGTAACGCATTTTTTTTGATTTGCAAACAAAAATCCGTTTTTTTTGCCTTATGCAATAACTTCTTACTTCAAACGTTATTATTTATAATGAAAATATGTTTCGGAAACATAGTATATATGCTTGCTTTCACGTTGTTGTCGCTCCAGCTTCAGGCGCAGAGACGCGCTTTGCAGAATCAGCCTTATGCCGACAACAAGCTCTATCATTTTGGTTTCCACGTAGGCCTTCATGCCCAGGATCTGCTTCTTACCAACAATGGCATCGCCGCCGAAAACGGCGAGGTCTGGTTTGCGGAAATCCCCGCCTACTCGCCCGGCTTCAGTGTGGGCGTCATCGGCGACCTCTTCGTCAATCCCTACATGAACCTGCGTCTGACGCCAACCATTCATTTTGGAGATAAGTCAGTGTATTTCAAAGAAATACAAAGCGAAGAGGAAAAACGCATCAATGTCCGTTCAAACTACCTGTCGGTGCCGCTCGACCTGAAAATTTCCTCCATGAGGCTTAACAACTCGCGTCCATACGTGCTGGCGGGCATTTACGGGGCGCTCGACCTTGGGCGCAAAAGGGGCGTGCCGCTACTGATGAATCCCGTTGATTACGGCTTTGAATTTGGCATGGGGTGCACTTTTTACATGCCCTTCTTCCGCCTCGCCCCCGAAATCAAGTTCAAGTTCGGATTGCCCGACGCGATGAACCATACCCGTGAAGATCTTGCCAACGAACCGGACAAAATCTACACAAAAGCCCTTTCTAAAGCCACTACACGCATGGTTGTAATCACTTTCAACTTTGAATAGGACTGTTAATAATATATAAAAATCAAGTTTGTATGCAACTTTTTTATCAAAGTACATATAAATTAAAAATAAATGATTACCTTTGTAAGTTGAATTTCTATGTAGGAAGTAAAAATTCTTTTCAAGATGGAAAAAATAAAAAAAACAATATATAATGACAAAACGATGGTGCTTAAAAACCCATACGGACGAAGAATTACGCATACAGGAGAAGCTGATGAGGGAGGTACGCCTAAACCCTGTTGTCTGCCATTTGCTTGTACAACGTGGTATTACAACGTCCGATGGAGTGAGGAAATTCTTCCGTCCAAAGCTCGAGGACCTGCACGACCCGTTCCTTATGCCCGACATGCAAAAGGCAGTGGAACGGCTCAATCGCGCGCTCGGCAACAACGAGAAGATTTTGATTTATGGCGATTACGATGTTGACGGAACATCAGCGGTATCACTTGTATATCGGTTCCTTCGACTCTATTCTTCGATGCTGGATTACTATATCCCCGACCGTTACGACGAGGGGTATGGCATATCCTATCGAAGCATTGATTATGCCGAGCAGAACGGCATAAAGTTGATTATTGCGCTCGACTGCGGTATTAAGGCAGTTGATAAGATTGATTATGCCAACAAGAAAGGCATTGATTTCATCATTTGCGACCACCACATGCCCGACGACAAGCTGCCGGATGCGTTAGCCGTGCTCGACGCCAAACGCACCGACTCGAAGTATCCCTACGAACACCTCTCCGGCTGCGGCGTAGGATTCAAATTCATGCAGGCGTTCGCCAAAAGCAACAATATCCCGTTCAACAGGCTTGAAAACCTGCTCGAACTGACGGCTATCAGTATAGCCTCCGACATTGTGCCTATCACCGGCGAAAACCGCATCCTTGCTTACTACGGGCTGAGGCAGATAAACTACAACGCAAGCTTGGGGCTGAAAGGGATTATGAAAACCTGCGGACTGACAGGTAAAGACGTAACTATCAGCGATATAGTCTTCAAGATAGGGCCGCGCATCAATGCTTCCGGCAGAATGATGAACGGTCGCGAAGCTGTTGACCTGCTTCTCGCCCGCGACGAAAAAATTGCCAGCGAGAAAAGCGCCAACATTGACGCCTATAACGACGAACGGCGCGAGATGGACCGCAAAATAACCGACGAGGCAAACGCTATCATTGACGACGTCAAAGATATCGAAGACAAAAAAGGCATTGTGGTCTATAACCCCGAATGGCACAAGGGAGTGATAGGTATTGTCGCTTCAAGGCTGACGGAAAAATACTACCGTCCGGCGGTTGTGCTGACCAAATCCGGAGAGCTGATAACCGGCTCCGCACGCGCCATAACAGGCTTCGATATGTATAAAGCTATTGAAAACTGTCGCGACCTGCTCGAAAATTTCGGCGGACACACTTATGCCGCAGGTCTGTCGCTTCGGGAAGAGAACCTCGAAGCGTTCACGGAAAGATTTATGAAGATAGCGTCGGAAGAGGTAACTCCCGACCAGATGGTGCCGCAAATAGATATAGATGAGGTTATTACGCTACGAGACATCAACGATTCCCTCATGCGCGACCTCAAACGGATGAATCCTTTCGGACCCGAAAACGAGAAACCGGTCTTCGTTACCTACAACGTCAAAGATTACGGCACCTCGCGGATAGTCGGCAAAGACGGCACTCACCTCAAGCTCGAACTAACCGACGGCAGTGTAGCGCCGCCCACCCACGCAATCGCTTTCGGGATGGGCGAATACGAGACATACGTCAAGAAAGGCAACAGCATTGACATCTGCTATACGGTGGAAGAAAACACCTATAACGGTACTACATCTATTCAGCTGATGATCAAGGATATACGTCCGAGCGTCAAACAGTAATATCACTGTTTTTTCGGCGAATGCCTGCTCTTGATGTCTATTATATCGCCCCACCCGTCCACATTCACGTCAATACCGCCGTCGTTGCCATCAATGTTTTCGGCGGGCAATTTCAGGTTGTTATTGTCGTTGCCGAGAACGATATCGAAGCCGCCGTTACGGATGCGCCAGCCAAGTTGTTCGGCCAAAGTGCCGTTGACACTCATTGCGCTGTCTATCTGCACTCCGACAGACGCCTCCCTGCTGCGACCGACATCTTCTCCCCACGTGCCGATGTAGGCCTTGTTGCCGTTGCTGATCGCTACTACCGACAGGCGGAACTGATGCAAATCGGGGTCAATAGGCCCGAAAGTGTAAAAACTGCCTATCAGCCAGTCGCCTGTCCAGCCTTCAGTCGTATCAGAGCTTTCCCACAGCGGGTTCATGGCGGTGAAAAGTTCCTTGTCGGCTTCCGTCCACCGCGGGTTAGTCTGTCCGTTCAAGACGGCTTCCACATTAGTAAACAGTATCGTGGAAGGCGTAGATGCCAGACTGTTAGGCGACGCAAACTCTCGACTTGTGTCCCTCGCAGGTAAGTATGAAGCAGACATTCCTGTTATTGCGCCGCTTGCAGTGCGCATATTGCTCAAATCATCAATGTTGTATATCAGGAAAGTAAACTCACGCAGGACATTCTTCGGGTAAAAATGTACGGTAACGGTATCGCCGGTAAGTGTTTTATGCGTATCAACAAGCTCATAATCACGTTGTTGGCGCAGCATTTCCTCCGAATGACTCAAATAACCGCCGCCTGCCGAATAGAAGTGAGTTGACGCTTCCGCCACGGTTTTTTCGCCCGTAAGCATCACACCTGTATAGTTATACACCCCAGTTGCAGGAACGTTAAAAACCTCATAATCACTGCGGGCGCCGTTACTGCGGAACGAAAGGTTCGTATTGCCGTAAAAATCGAGCGTCAGAGTGTGATAAATATCATGAACAAGATATTCTCGTCCGCCGGCGATTCCCATATCGGAACTCAGCAGTGTGCCCGCACTCGGAAACCAATATACGGTCATCCCTTTCGGCAGCGTATGTTCCGGTTTCCCGTCCCAGTGAATAACCACATACACAGGCGCAAGCGTGCCGGAAGTAGATGTAATCTGCACGCCGCAATCAGGCAACGCTTCCATCACACATCCTGTTGCTGACAGTAAGATTATGCAAATCAATAGCGGTTTCATAAGTCATTAATTATATTTGAATTAACCCTGACAAGGTTTTCACAAACCTTGTCAGGGTCAGAATCAAACATGTTAAAAATTTATTTACTCATAACGGTTTTATTTTCGGTTATTGAACAATCGGATTCCAAGCTTCGACATCAACGTCGAAACTGACTTCCTTGCCGGTGCCGTCAAAATCAATAGTAAGTGCATATTGCCGTCCAAACTCAAACGTTATCCCATAGCCATAACTTGTACGGTCAATGCTATTTTGGTCTTCATACTGGGCTTTGGCGGTGTATGTAGAACCTCCTATCTTATAAGTTATATCAAGATAGAAACCGTCATAATCAGGATTCCCGTCCAAATTCTTATCTATGACTGTAGTCTGCGGCAGGACAAGCATGCCCTGTTCCGGCGAGACGACAAATTTCATCGAATCGGTTTTTGCAGGCAATGTTACCCCCAAAGGCGGCAGGATGTAGGCATAATCGTATTCAAACGTATCTGCCGGTATCCAAAGTACTTTATAGTCCGTAAAATCCGTCGGGCTGCTGTTATACGCTTCGTTGATATCAGCCGTGCCATCATTAGCAGTCGGCATGACACCATCTGTGTCTATATTTAACCAGCCGGATCTATGCAGGTTTCTCAACGCAATAGAAGTGATAGTGATATCCGAGTTATAACGGTTACGCGCTTTTACATAAATACGGCTCAAAGCGTGGAGGAAGTTGAACGTTACCTGAGTGTTGGTCAGGGGCGGCGCACTATTATAGATTGTCGTATGCGCTACTAAAAAGTCTTCCTGGGCTGTATAGCCATCGGCTCTCGGCGCTAACACGGTGTATTTTATCTCGTTAGTAGTATTGCCCTTCAAACCTTGCGTGATTTGGGCGCTGACAGGAGAGTAGGCTACAAACGTCGCACCGTTGTTGATTTCTTCAATATAAACCTTAGGATTGTAATCGAAGTTGTTGGTGGTGCCCTCCATGCGATAAACCGTTACAGCATCAAGCACTTGCGTCCGATCGGTCGCCCCAATATAATCAACATCAGCTAAATCTTGTTGTGAGGCAACATTTCTCACCGCGAAGCCGTTTACTATAAAAGCATTAACAAAACTCACAGTCGTTCCTGTGGCATAAGAAGCAGGCATTCCGCCTTGTACACGGAAGCTTATTTCCCTTGCGGGAAGGGTCGTTTGCGGATTCACGACTTCATCCTGAGTACACCCGCTGACTGTCAGGACGATAGCGCAGCCTGCGGCTGCAGCGTTACGGGCAACCCTCGATGTTACCCGGAATGACAAGAGGCTCTTGGCTCTTTCAACTAACAACAATACATGTTTCATAAAAAAATTTTAATAAATTAAGTAAAACAAAAAACAAAAAAAATATACACCCATATTCCGGCTACCCCTGTAGGTTGGGGGTACTGGTCTTTTGGACGGTGCAAAGATATAGCGATTTTGGGGAATATGATTGGCAAAAAATGCGACCTTCCGGAAAAATTTTGACCTTATTTTGTAACTTTTCTCCCGATTTTAACTCTTTGTATCAAAAAATGCAACAACTGCACCTTGAAAGTCCCGGTTTGTTTCAAAAAATGATTCAATCGGGTTGGGATTTACTACAAAAAATGTATAATTCATACCCCCCAAAACTTCATTTTTCCATTAGTTTAAGAAAATTTAACCTTTACTGCATTTTTTGTTAAAACGGCGACGGTTTTGTGTCTTAAAATGATTATTTGCAGGTGTATATTATATATAATGTACGCGCGAGGGGCAAGGGCTTCGTCATTGCTTCTTCTTTTTCGCTTGCGGAAAAAATGACGGGACTTCATCCCGCCGTGAGGCCGTCTGTTTTTTTGAGTAGAAAAAAATATTTTCAAATTTTTTTCAAAAATTTCTTGCAAATGTCAAAAAACAGTATCTTTGCAAAAAAAAATCCATGATAGTAGATATCGAGAAAATCAGACAGGGCGACGAGGCGGCATTTAAAGTGCTGTACACAAGTCTTTTTCCTAAGCTTACGGCTTGGGCGAGCCGTTTTGTTTGCGAAGATGATGCCCTTGATATCGTACAGGATGTGTTCGCTGACTTCTGGGAAAAAAGAGCGACCCTCGAAGTGAACGATCTCAAAAAGTTCCTGTCAAAATGGGTTCGCAACAACTGCCTTAATTACCTGAAACACAGAGCAGTAGAAAAAGAATACGCAGCCCGAATGCTCATTGAATTTGCCCGTGATGAATATCAGGCCAGCTTGAGTGATGATAACGAGGTGTTTAACGAATTAGTAAACAAAGACTTAAGAGAAAAAATTGAAGCAGCCCTCACCAAACTGCCTGCCAGATGCGCAGAGGTTGTCAGGTTGCGTATCTTTCATGACTTAGAGCACAAAGATATAGCGAAAAAGCTGAAAATCAAAGACAGAACGGTTGAATCGCATTTCAGAAATGCCGCAATAAAGCTTCGCGACGACCTCAAAGACCTGCTGACGATTATGCTACTGATAAAAATTTTATAAATTTTTTGCGTAGTAACGGGCGTCTCAGTTGTCTTATTAGTGTATGGATGAAAAAATTATTATCAAATACTTAGAGCATGAGTGTCGGCTGTCCGAGATATGCAAGGTAGCCCAGAAAGCGACTGATGATGCCGATTTCCGCTCGTTGCTCTTCGATATGGAACGCATCTGGATACTTAAAGACGAACTGAAGTATTCCGATCCGGAAATCATTGATGAACAGTTTAATGCGCTTTGGGAAAGGATCCAAACCGGTGCGGGCAAAACCCCGACAGGCGCCATAAGAAGAATGGCCGCCAAACTGCGTAAACCAGGCAAACTGCGTAAACCCGCAAATCCGCTATCCCCAATCCTGAAATACGCCGCTGCAGCCGCTATCATCATCCTGCTCGGTATAGACATCATGCTAAGGATAAATAATGTACGCGAGGAACCGATCACATTCAATACAGCCGAAGTACCTGAAGGTCAGAGAGTTAAACTATTGCTTAGCGATAGCTCTACTGTGTGGCTCAACGCCCATTCAAAGTTTACCTACCCGTCAAGATTCAGCGGCAATGAGCGCAACGTGAGCCTTGATGGCGAGGGCTATTTCATTGTAGAAAAAAACGCCCGCAAACCGTTTGTCGTGCAAACTTCGCAACACAAAGTAACCGCAACAGGCACAATCTTTGATATTTACGCCTACAGCAACAGCAATGCCTTCGAAACCATCCTGATTGATGGCAGCGTTACTGTAGAGCCTAACGACCAAAGTGCTAAACCATACAAAGTTAAGCCCGGGCAAAAATATTATTACGATGAAACGGTCGGCAAGATGAAAGCGACAGCTGTTGAAACGCAAAAATACACCACATGGATCACCGGGCTGTACTTTTTCGACGACATCACGTTTGAAGAGATGGCTAAACGGCTTGAGCACTACTACAAAACGACGATTGTCATCACGGATTCCACAGTGATGAACTACCGCGGAACCGGCAAATTTTACCAGCATGAAACGATTACGGACATCATGCGGGTAGTCCAGAGCGACATCCCGTTCAGCTATGTTTACGACAAGGAGAAGAACGTATTGACAATCAACAAAAGAAAGAGATAACTAACTGAGTATTAACAATTTAAACTAAAAAAATGCCTATGTACACGGATTAATTTATACGGAAAAAAACCGGAAAGCGGTACCAGCGCTCTCCGGCTAAAGTGTTAAGCCTTCACTATAAAAAAAGACAGTATGAGAATTCTTTATTTATCACTTAACAACATGCAAAGTTATGGACAAATTTTTAATTTCACAAATTTTTCAAGCAAAATTTTTTAAAGTCATGAGACTCACGTTATTATTTTGGATCTGTTTATTCCTGCAATTGTCGGCTGTGGACGGTTATTCCCAACTCAGGCGCATATCTATCATTGCAGAAAATGCTCTTCTCTCGGACGTTCTCGACGAGATGGAACGACAGTCAGGCTATCTGTTTTATTACAGCAGGCAAAACATTGATGCCGACAAACAGGTAACAGTCAACGAACAAGACAAGCCTGTTAAAGAAATCCTCGATAACCTCTTAGGTAGCGACTATACCTATACGATGGTTAACGACCATGTTGTCATCTCAAAAAAAGAAGACAACTCTACTTTCAAAGCCTTCATACAACAGAGCGGCAAACGCATCACCGGCAAAGTCGTTGACTCCTCCGGCGAAGCAATAGTCGGCGCCAACGTTGTTGAAAAAGGCACTACCAACGGCACCAGCACCGACTCCGACGGCAACTTCACCCTGACCGTAGCTGAAAACGCCATCCTGCAAGTCTCGTATGTCGGCTACGCCGCGCAGGAATTGACTGTCGGCAACCAATCATCGTTCGCCGTTACCCTCAGTGAAGACACCCAAGCCCTTGACGAAGTGGTAGTTGTGGGTTACGGCGTGCAGAAGAAACGCGACTTGACAGGCGCTATCTCTTCAATCAAACTTGATGACGCACCGGTGCAAACGGTTTCTACCGTCAGCCATATTTTAGCCGGTAAGGCGGCCGGCTTGCAGGTTAATACCGTAAGTGCACAGCCGGGCGGGGGAGCGTCGTACCGCATTCGCGGAGCCGCCTCAATTTCAGCCGGTAACGACCCGCTTATTATCATTGACGGATTCCCAGTTAAAGACCCCGGCGGACTTAATGCAGGACGATATACGGACGGGACGAAAGACAACATTCTTGGTTCTATCAACCCGAACGATATTGAATCTGTTGAGGTGCTGAAAGACGCCAGCTCGACAGCCATTTACGGTGCAAGGGCAGGTAATGGCGTCATCATCATCACAACAAAGCGGGGCAGTTCGGGCGCTCCCGTTGTGAAGTATTCGGCGACGGTTGCATCACAAAGCATTGCTAAGAATTTTGAAGTGCTGAATGCACATGATTTCATGGTTCAGGCAAACCGTTACGATTATGAAGTCTGGTTGCGGCAGAACAAAGTCGGCGTCTATGGCAACGTCAGCGAATCAAGTTTATCGCCTTTCATTCCGAGATACACGGACGCAATGATTAGCAATCCGGCTAACGAAACGGACTGGATTGATGAGGTAACGCGCACCGGTTTCATGACACAGCACAACATTTCGGTTAACGGCGGCAATGAATACACAAAGTATTTGATTTCAGGCAATTACTTCGACCAGAAAGGCATTGTCAAAAACGACGGCCTTGAACGGTTTACCGGCAGGTTGAATATAGACCAGAAACTCGGCAAATATGTACGGGCAGGCGTCAACCTGACTGTTTCAAGGAAAACCGAGAAAAATGTAGCGCTGAATCCGAATTGGGCTGCCAGCGCCGGAATATTGGTCGCCGCAACCCAGTTTAACCCGTTAATACCCGTCAAGGACGAGAATGGCGATTATCCTATTGAGGTTACGGCGCCTTATAATCCTAATCCCGTTTCCCTGCTCGAAGTAGATGACATTGGAGTCAAAGAAAGGTTGTTAGGCTCGGTTTATGTTGAATTTGAACCTGTTAAAGGCTTGATCTTCAAGATAAACGGCGGCATTGACCGTAATTATGCCAAACGCAAGCAGTATGTCCCCAAATCAACCTTGCAGGGAAAACAAGTCGGGGGAAGGGCGGACATTGGTCAAACCGACCATTCCGATTACCTGTTGGACCTTACGGCAAATTACAGCAAAAAGATTGATAATCACAGTTTTACAGTTCTTGCAGGTTATTCATTCCAACGCTTTATGTATGAATCGTTATGGGGTGGAAATGAAGACTTCTTGATTGACGGATTCCTGTATAATAATCTGGAAGCCGGTAATGCAGCGCGGCCAACCGTCGGCTCGTGGGCTACAAAAGACGAATTGGCGTCTTTCTTCGGTCGTCTTAACTATTCGTTCATGGACAAATACCTGCTACAGGCGACGATACGCGCCGACGGCGCTTCCAACTTCAGTGAAGACCACCGTTGGGGTTATTTCCCGTCTGTTTCGGTCGGGTGGCGTTTTCTTGAAGAAGACTTTCTGAAACCCTTAAGTTCTGTATTTTCTAACGGGAAACTGCGATTAAGCTACGGTGAAACAGGAAACTCCAACATCGGATACAGCGCCATCAGCTACTATCAGGTAGGAAACAATAACACTTTCGGAAACGAGACGCAATACAAAGGCGTTTATTTGGCGCAGATGGCCAATACATCTCTGAAATGGGAGACTACAAAAGAGTTTAACGCAGGTCTCGACCTTGGTTTCTTCAATAATCGCCTGAATATCACAGCCGAATATTTCGACCGTGTTATTGCAGACTTGTTGTCATCGCGCAGCTTGTTGTCGTATTACGAAGTTTCGTCAATCGCCGCTAATATCGGCAGCACACAAAGCCGTGGTTTTGAGCTTACTGTAAATTCCGTCAATGCAAACAACAGGGATTTTTCGTGGAATACCGACTTTACGTTTTCATTTTACCGCGACAGATGGAAAGAACGCGCTGATACATGGAAACCGGCGGCTTATGAGTTTGTAGATGCGCCTATTCGTGCGTCTTACGGATTTCTGACCGACGGACTGATACAGGCAGGCGAAACCGTGCCGCATCAACCCGGAGCCTTGCCCGGCGTTATCAAAGTGAAGGACATTGACGGTTTTCAATATAACTCCGACGGTTCAATCAAAACGGACGAAAACGGACGGTTTCTTAAAACGGGACAACCCGACGGCAAACTTGACGATGCCGACAAAGTGTTCTACGGAAGCACCGACCCGAAATATTTGGTAGGACTGAATAATACCGTAAGATGGAAAAATTTCGATTTTAACATCTATTTCTACGGGCAACTCGGACTGCTCAAAGGCGGAACTTACAAAGATTTGTGGTTAATTCAGGGAGTTAGCGATTTGTCGGTCTATCAGATCAAGCAAAACTACAACATGCCGGTATCAATGAAAGATTGCTGGACGCACGACTACCAGACAACCACCCAACCAAGTTTCTTTCAGGTTGATTATCGCAGCTACATCGGCGATTACTACAATTCTAACAGTTGGTTTGTACGTTGCCGCAATATTACGCTGGGTTACACTATTCCTGTCAACAAGAACGTGTTATCACTAATACGGGTATATGCCGACGTGAATAATCCGTTTGTGATAACACCTTACAAGGGGCTTGATCCCGAAACTGACAATTCTACGTATGCTTATCCGAACAGCCGCACTTTTAGTCTTGGTTTGGATATAACATTTTAATTATCAAACATTTAAATATTAAAAAAATGAAAAATATAGCAATAATATTTTTATTTATCTCCACTATCGTG
>JAISTJ010000087.1 GCA_031272655.1 Tannerella sp. | reverse complement strand
CTGACTTTGGTTTTGAAGCAATTGGTATCTCGCCTACAGTCAATGCCATGATTGACGCCCTTCGCAAAGGCGGTACGGCAGTTCTTGTCGGTAATGTAACGCCTTCGATTGATTTCCCTCTACAAAAGGTTGTAACATCCGAAATCAAAGTTCAGGGCAGTTGCGCTATCAACGGGGAATATGAGATGGTGCTTGATCTGATAGCAAGCGGCGCATTGAATGTTGATGACATGATTTCTGCCGTCGCCCCACTCAGCGAAGGTGCAGAATGGTTCCGCAAACTGTATAACCGCGAAGGCAATCTCAATAAAGTAATCCTCCATCCATGAAATCTTTCATTTTGACCGTTTTTATCTCTGTCGTAACCATCTCGGTTGTGGCGCAATCGGAGCTAAAAATAGCACAAATTTGCGATACACAGCTGGGTTTTGGTGTGGACGGTTTTGCTGCCGATTCTGCACGATTTGAACAGGCAGTAGAGTTAATAAACTACTTAAAGCCGGATATAGCGGTTTTTGCAGGCGATATGGTCAATGATATTAAAAACCGTCATGCTATAGAAGTTTTTCTGAAAATCAAAAACAAACTTCACTGTCCGGTGATAATGACAGCCGGTAATCATGATTTGCCTGATCCTGTAACTGACGAAAACTTTAAAACATACCGTAAATATTTCGGAAAAGATTTCAGTACATTTGAAAAGAACGGTTTTTCAATAATCTCGGCTAATACTCAATTGTGGCGTGGAGCGCCTGAGACATTAATTAATCAACAAGACAAGTTGTTACAAAACGCGCTTGGCAAGGCATCCAAAAGCGGCAATAAAATCATTATGCTTACTCATGTGCCACCATTTATCAATTCGGTAGATGAAGCTGACCAGTATTTCAATATTCCGACAGAAACACGTAAAAAGCTGTTGAAAAAAGCTGATGATAATGGTGTTATAATATGGATATCCGGTCACTTACATTGCACGAACAAGACTTCTTACGGAAATATTACTATCCTTAACGGTGAGACTACATGCAACAATTTTGACGGTCATCCTCATGGCTTCAGATTTCTTACTGTATCTTCCGATGGAAATTACAACTGGCAGTTTATACCTCTCAATGCGTCTGATGTTCAGGGAGGTAACCCCATTTCGCCTCCTGGAGTTTATATTGCCGACCCGACAGCACGCAGCGATAAAAACGGCAAACTATATGTCTATGGTTCTCTCGACGAGAAGCCGGGATATTACTGTTCGCATCGTCATGATGTACTTGAAACGTCCGACCTTGTAAACTGGCGTTTATATGAAAATACTTTTGCTTCAAAAGGAGAGGGAGACGAAGTGCCATATTCGGATGCATATCTTTATGCCCCCGATATGATTGAGCGCGACGGCAAATATTATCTTTACTTCTGCCTTTCGGACGGAGGTGAGGGCGTCGCTACAAGTCTTTCACCCATAGGCCCCTTTCGCGAAGGAAAAAAAATAGAAGGTGCAAATGGTATTGACCCTACGGTTTTTATAGATGATGACGGACAAGCATATTATTATTGGGGGCAGTTTTCAGCCAAAGGCGCGAAAATGAATAAAGATATGCAAACCATTGATGTTTCGACAATTACAGACGGTTTAGTAACAGAAAAAGAGCATTATTTTCACGAAGGAGGCTTTGTGTTTAAGCGAAATGGTATCTATTACTTCGTTTATGCTCACATGGGCAGGCAAGATAGGCCGACGTGTCTCGGTTATGCTACTTCAAGTTCGCCGCTTGGACCATTCAAGTACGGTGGTGTAATTATAGACAATGCAGGCAGCGACCCTGCCGTATGGAACAATCATGGTTCTGTAGCAGAGTTCAAAGGTAAATGGTATGTCTTCTACCACCGACCGACGCACAATTGTGTCATGATGCGTAAAGCGTGCGTTGAACCGATAGAGTTCAGACCCGATGGAAGTATCCCCGAAGTAGAGATGACATCTCAGGGCGCCGGAGCGCCATTGAAAGCGACAGGAAGGATAGACGCTGAAAAAGCATGCCTTTTGCACGGTAACATTCGCATACAACTGATTGAAGGACTGAAAGATAATGAATCTTTGAACGCAATTCACAATGGCGACCGCGCCGCATGGAAATACATAGACTATGGAGAAGGCGTGAAGCGTTTCACAGTACGTTTACGTTCCAAAGCCGGCGGTAAAATCAGCATCGCAGGCGACAAGCCCTGGCATGGCGAACACGGCAAAGTGGAAGTCCCACCCGACAAAAACTGGACTATACTTTCCTGCAACGTCCGTAATCTGAAAGGCGTACAAACGCTCTGGCTGCAGTTTTCAGGAGCCGACAACACTGATCTCTTTGAAATAGACTGGATGAAATTTGAATAAATATATAATTTGGAATCGTATGGGAATAGTTAAAGAATTTAAGGAATTTGCAGTCAAGGGGAATGTTCTTGACATGGCAATCGGAGTTGTGATTGGCGGGGCTTTCGGGAAGATTGTTTCCTCGCTCGTAGGAGATATTATAATGCCGTTAGTGAGCGTTATTACTGGCGGGATTAACTTCACGCACTGGAAATTCGTTCTGCATGAGGCTGTTACGGATGGGGGTAAAGTGATAACCCCCGAAGTGGCAGTCAATTACGGAATTTTCATTCAGGTGATTGTTGATTTCATCATTATCTCTTTATCTATCTTCTTTGTAATCAAAGCGATAAATGCTTTCAGGAAGAAACAGGCTGAAGTTCCTGCGCCTCCTGCCGAGCCGGCTGAAGATACGCTGTTACTGAGGGAGATACGCGATTTGTTGAAGAAATAGGCGGTTACATGGCATTATCGGAAGAAGGAAAAAGGCCGTTTATACTTATTACTAATGATGACGGGGCGGACGCTGCGGGCATAGTCTGTCTGGCTGAATATATGAGCCGGACAGCCGATGTTGTTGTTTTTGCACCCGACGGTCCGCGCTCCGGAATGTCGGCAGCAATAACTTGCGACAAACCGATTACTTACAGGAAACTGTCTGAAAAAGAGCATCTTATAGTTTACAGTTGTAGCGGCACACCGGCAGATTGCGTCAAGTTGGCCATTGATGAGATTGTGTCCGTGAAGCCGGATTTGCTGCTTTCGGGCATCAATCATGGTGGTAATCAGGCTTTGTCGGTTCATTATTCGGGGACTATCGGCGCTACTTTTGAGGGTTGCGTCTTTGGGGTGCCTTCGATTGGCGTCTCGCTGTATGAGTACGAAGACGGGGCTGATTTTTCGGAAGCTTGCAGGATTGCGGGGATTGTAGCAAAATTCGTTCTTAACGAAGGATTACCGCAAGGTACTTTTTTCAATCTCAATATACCTAATATAAAGAAAGTCAAGGGGATACGTTTTGGCAGACAAACCGGCGGCAAATGGGTTCATGAGTTCGATCAGGAAACGGACGCTAAAGGCAATGTAGAGTATTGGCTTACAGGTGATTATCAAGTTTCGGGTGAAGATCTTCCGGACAATGACCTTACACTGTTGGACGGCGGATATGCGGCAATTGTGCCATGCAAAGTGGATGTTACCGATTATCATTATTTGAAGACGTTACAGGCGCAATTGAAACAGGAAACCGAAAACCTCAAACCTGAAACTTCAAACCCCAAACCCCAAACCTGAAACATGAAATACTATCTCATAGCAGGCGAGGCTTCGGGCGATCTTCACGCTTCCAATCTAATGAAAGCGTTGAAGCGGAAGGACACGGCTGCGGAGTTCAGGTTTTTTGGGGGCGATATGATGAAAGCCGTTGGCGGCGAGCTTGTCAGGCACTACCGCGATATGGCTTTTATGGGCGTTATTCCCGTATTGATGAACCTTCGCAAGGTGTTGAGCAACTTAAGCGTCTGCCGCAGGGATGTCGTTTCGTTTCATCCCGACGCACTGATACTCATTGATTATCCGGGTTTTAACCTCAAAATAGCACGCTATGTGAAAGAGCAAATGCCTGATATAAAGGTCTTTTATTATATATCCCCGAAAATTTGGGCTTGGAAAAAGTACCGTATAAAAGCTATCCGCCGGTATGTGGACAGGATGATGTGTATCCTTCCTTTTGAGAAGGAGTTTTACGCCGGACTTGGTTATAATGTTGATTATGTGGGCAATCCGTGTGTGGATTCGGTATCCGCGTTTTTGGAATCGGTCAAAGATAAGCCGGATAACTTCTTATTCAACAATAAGTTATCCGAAAAACCGGTGCTTGCCATCCTTCCCGGCAGCCGCAAAGCCGAGATTGCGCAAAACCTGCCGGTGATGCTTTCGGTTGTCGCTCAATATCCTGAATATCAGGTTGTTATAGCAGGTGCGCCGGGTTTGACGGCAGATGATTATAGCGATGTGGCAACCAAATCGCCCGCAGTGATTTTCGGGCAGACATACAACATTTTGCGTCATTCGGCGGTTGCGCTCGTAACTTCCGGCACGGCGACGCTCGAGACGGCGTTGCTGCGTGTTCCGCAGATTGTTTGTTACTACATCACCGGCGGCCGGTTTTCGAGCTTCGTTTTCAGGACATTTTTCCACACTCCGTTCATCTCGCTTGTCAATTTGATAGCGGGTCGCGAGGTTGTTAAGGAACTGTACGGCGGCGATTTCACCGTCGGGAAAGTGTATTGTGAGCTGAAACGGATTATTGAAGACGCTGATTACCGCCATAGGATGATGGACGGCTATGATGAGGTGATTGGCAGGGCTGGCTTGCCGGGAGCTTCGGAACGGGCGGCCGGTTTGATTATAGATTGTTTCGTGCCTCGAAATGACGTGATACCCCTTTCTTCATTGCAAACGCCCTCCCCTTCTTCATTTTTTCCGCAAGCGAAAAAGAAGAAGCGAACGCCACCTTCCTCGTCATTGCGAACACCTCCTTCCTCGTCATTGCGAACGAACGTGAAGCAATCCATTAATATTCAGAACGATGAACAGGATAAATAAAGACAGCATCGAAGAGATACTTTCGGTCAAAGAAGCAGCTAAAGGCCTGCATGTCAGGAGTATAGCCAAACATTTGATGAACATGTTTTCCGACTTGTTTACTGACGGCGCCGCTTTAGATTATGAAAAAGTTTTGACAAAAGTCAACCGCTTACTGCTCTACGACGTCAAAAGCCGCAGGGGAAGATTCGAGCGCGTGAAAAACCCGAAAACAAAAAAATACAGGAAAGGATATTACAAAATGCGTGTTGTCTCAAGAGGATTCGAACCTCTACAAACAGAACCAAAACCTGTTGTGCTACCATTACACCATGAGACACTGTTCTGACGAACGATACAAATTCACTTAAAAACGCTGCAAAAGTACAGGTTTTCTTTCAATTTTGCAAATTTTCGCGAAATTATTTTGCTATAAACAGATGATAATTCTTTTTTCCGCGCTGAACGAGAAGGTATTTTCCGTTGAGCAGTGCGTCGGTGTTCACTATCGTCTCGGCATCCGTAATTTTCTCTTTATTAAAGCTCACTCCGCCGTTTTGAACCATCTTGCGCATCTCGCCTTTGGACGTGAAAACGGGCGCGCCGGACGTGCAAAGATCAACAGCTTTTATTCCCAAAGAGAGCTGATCAATAGAGACCTCATAATGTGGAACTCCCTCAAAAACAGACAATAACGTATCTTCATCAATATTTTTAAGCGTTTCGGAAGTGGCATTCCCGAAAAGGATGCCGGACGCTTCGACGGCTGCGTTATAGTCTTCTTCGGAATGAACCATGACGGTTACTTCGCGCGCCAAACGCTTTTGAAGCGGCCTGAGATGAGGCGCTTCCGCCTGCTCTTTTTCGATGGATTCTATCTCGTCCTGACTTAATGCGGTGAAAATACGGATGTATTTGCCGGCGTCTTCATCGCTGACATTCAGCCAGAACTGGTAGAATTTGTACGGGGAAGTATAGCGGCGATCAAGCCAAACGTTGCCCGATTCGGTCTTGCCGAACTTGCCGCCGTCGGCTTTGGTGATAAGCGGACATACAAGCGCAAATGCCTCAGCTTCAGGCCCTAATGTGCGGCGGATAAGTTCCGTGCCGGTTGTGATGTTACCCCACTGGTCGGAGCCACCCATCTGCAATTTGCAGCCTTCATGCTCGTACAGGTACAGGAAATCGTAGCCCTGAAGCAGTTGGTAGGAAAATTCGGTGAACGACATCCCGACGCTCGAATCGGCGCTGAGGCGCTTTTTGACGGAATCTTTCGCCATCATATAGTTCACTGTGATATGTTTGCCTACGTCGCGGATGAAATTCAGGAATGAGTAGTTTTTCATCCAGTCGTAGTTGTTCACTAACTTCGCAGCGTTGGGTGCATCGGAATCGAAATCGAGGAACCGTGCAAGCTGTTTGCGGATGCTTTCCTGATTGTGGCGTAGCGTGGTTTCGTCGAGCAGGTTACGTTCTGCCGATTTCATTGACGGGTCGCCAATCATCCCCGTTGCGCCTCCGATCAGCGCTATCGGGCGATGACCCGCACGCTGAAAATGTTTCAGCATCATGACACCTACCAAATGACCTATATGAAGCGAGTCGGCGGTCGGGTCTATGCCAACGTAAGCCGACGTCATCCCTTTCTGCAACTGTTCTTCCGTTCCGGGCATGAGGTCGTGAATCATGCCTCTCCATCTAAGTTCTTCAACAAAATTCATCTCTTTTTCTTTAAAAAAACGGCGCAAAGGTACGAAAAAATTTTCAGCTTTCGGGTTAATTGTTCTATAGTTTGAGGTTTATGTCTTCCGGAGCGATGCCGAGGGCTTTGGCAATCAGTTGGTAAATGTCGCTGATATCGCAGGAAGAATCGTCGGTTTCGGCGTACAGATGCCCGCAGTCCCACGCTTTCTTTAGCGCTTTCGGGTTGAATGTCTCACCGAAAGAAAGGTAAATTCCGGCGTTAAGTAGCTGTTCTGCAAGTATTTCATTGCCCCTGAAACCGTGAACAATCCACTTTTGCTTCGGTTTCATCTTTTTATGAAGGCTCAACAGCTCGTCCCATGCCTTAACGCAGTGAATAATAAGCGGTTTGCCGAGTTCTTCCGACAGGATTATGTGTTCTTTAAAGAGGTTCCACTGCAGGTTGAGTTGATCGGCAGAGGCGGCTTTCAGCTTGTCAATGCCTGTTTCTCCGATAGCAACGACTTCCGGCTCCTGTGCATGCTTCCGGACTAACGGCATCAACTCTTCACCGGCATACCAAGGATGGATGCCGATAGAATAAAGTCGCCCCGCTTCGGGCTTGAAACCATCACGCAGGTCGGCGGAAATTATTGCAATACCGTCGGTTTTAAGCGGGGGCTTATGGGTGTGGACATCTATCATTACTAATTAAGAATTAAGAATTAAGAATTAAAAAATCAAGGCACCGGGTCATAACCAGAGCCGCCCCATGGATGGCAGCGGAGGATGCGGCGGAGGGCAAGCAGGAAACCGCGAAATGGCCCATGCTTCTTGAGCGCTTCAATGGCATATTGGGAGCACGTGGGCGTAAAGCGGCAACTTGCAGGCGTCAACGGCGAGATGCAGTACCGGTAGAAATATACGGGCAAAAGCAGCAGGGACGTCAAAAACCGTAGAAAGTAATCATAAATCATTGTCTATCAACTTTTTAATAGCCGCTTTGACAGATTTTTCAATAGACGTATATGAAGGCAATCCTTCGCCTACATACATAAAAGCTATCATAAGGCGTTTGTTTCGCTCTTTGTATAATTCATTGATACTCTGTTTATTAATTCTATATGCTTCGCGGATAAGCCGTTTGACACGGTTCCGGCAGACGGCTTTACGCAGGCGTTTTTTCGGAGCGCCTATCAGAACTACGGCGCCGTTTTTTTGGGGGCTGGGCGTCTCTTCGGGCGTTTCGGCAGTGAGGTAGATAATGCGTAACGGGTAGGATATGAATGAGTTACCGTTAGCGAAGAGGCTGTCGGTTTCAAGTTTGAGCGACAGCCGCTCGCTTTTGGGAAATCTGCATCTTCCTCCTTCGGCGTCCATTGTTACCCCTTCTTATCCATCTCTTTCTTCAGATACTGCTCAACGGCGGCGGTCATAGAAGGAGCTTCGGGGGTAGGCGCCTCAATATCAAGCTTTAAACCGGCTTCAACGGCAGCTTTGGCAGTGTTCTGGCCAAAGCAGCCTATCTTGATGCCATTCTGCTTAAATTCGGGGAAATTTTTCATCAGGGAACTGATACCTGAGGGGCTGAAAAACAGCAACATATCATAGTCAAATTTTTCATCAGGCATAAAATTATTGCTGACTGTACGATACATTATTGCTGTCTGGTACTTTATTTTCTTTGTGTTCAGACTTAGCATCAAATCATCTTTATGCACATCCGACACGGGTATGAGGTACTTCTCTTTGGGATGTTTGAAAATCAGCTTTACAAGCTCTTCCATCAATCCGTTGGCTCCGAAAAATATCTTCCTCTTGCGAAAAATAGTGTATTTTTGAAGATACACGGCGATAGTTTCCGAGATGCAAAAATATTTCATCGTCTCAGGGATAGTTACCCGCAGCTCCTCGCACATGCTGAAAAAGTGGTCAACAGCAGTGCGTGCCGTAAATACTACTGCGGTATAATCAAGCACAGAGATTCGCTGCTGCCTGAACTCTTTAGCCGTCAACGGTTCTACTTTGATAAACGGCCTGAAATCTATCTGCACCCCATATTTCTTCTCAATGTCAAAATACGGCGACTTCGGAGTTGAAGGCTGAGGCTGAGATACCAACATCTTTTTAATTTTTACTGCCATAAAGTACTTATTACTATATTGTTATATAAACATGTCAATCCCTCATATAAGAATATCAAAGGGGCTATTTCAGCGCTGCAAAGGTACAAACAAAAAAACAAAATCCCCGTGTTTTTAGTGTAAATAATGTAAAAAAATCTAAATAAAAATATAACTCTAAATGCTATATAGCTGATAATAAAGTAGATACAAGTAATGAAAATTGAGCCTTTAATAAGCAATATACAAAAAACCGGAATGTATAACGTTGCGCCCCAAATGTTAAACCATTTTTGGTACATTCGCATGAACATCTCGGTTTGCTCTTTTGAAGCGAAAAGTGCATTAACCCAACGATAAATTCCGAACTTAAACAGGCAGTAAATCAGCGTTATAACTATAAAAATGACTGTTAATCCGAGTGAATATCCCACAGTATCAGGCATTTGAACTAAACTGCAACAGACAGATGCAAGGAAAATGAAAATACCGGTCAAAAGTATCGTTTGCACTGTCAGGAAGCCGTTTTTGAACAGGTTTTCAGGGGATCCCAGATTCAGGCGCGTAACGATAGCCATGACAGACAGCAAAGCGATTACGATGAGAAAAAGCACATCACCGGTATGTGCTAAGTCGCTGACAGGTACGACTGTAAATCTTTCAAAAGCGTTGCCGTTCATCTGTTTTTGATTACATTTTTCGATGCAAAGTTACACTTTTTGCGCGAAAAAATGAAGAATTTATAATTTTTTGACTACTTTTACAGCCATTTTAGCAGAAATTTTTCATAAATTACAAACAGATGGATTTTTATAAAATTGTAGAGACAATCAGCGTCCATATCATGGGATGGCCGTTTATTATTCTGTGTCTGTCCACGGGAATTTATTTTTCCATACGGATGCGTTTTTTCCAGATCCGTTGCCTGAAACGGATGTTCAAGTTGCTTTTCAAGAGCAAACCGTCGGGATCGGGCATCTCGTCGTTTCAAGCGTTCATGCTGGCGCTGTCGGGTCGGGTTGGCACGGGTAACATTGCGGGGGTAGCGACGGCAATAGCGCTCGGCGGGCCGGGTGCGGTGTTCTGGATGTGGATAATAGCCTTTTTCGGGGCCGGCACAGCTTACATAGAAGCTACTTTGGCGCAGGTTTACAAAGAAAAAATTGATGGCGTCTATCGCGGCGGTCCGGCTTATTATATACTTAAAGGCCTGAATAACAAGTACTACGCTACCGCTTTTGCGTTGGTAACAATCTTTGCGATGGGCGTGCTGATGCCCGGTGTGCAGGCTAACGCTATAAGCGAGGCGTTCCATCACTCGTTTTCGATTGATATTCATATCACTGCCGGTGTTGTAACGCTGCTGCTCGCGCTTGTGATTTTCGGCGGGATACGCCGCATCGCCAAAGTAGCGGAAATTGTTACTCCTTTCATGGCTCTCGGTTATATTTTGATAGCATTGGTTATATTAGTTATTAATTATCAACATATTCCATCAATGTTTATGCTGATAGTCAAGAGCGCTTTCGGCTTGCAGGAGGCTTTGAGCGGGGTTGTAGGTTACGCTATCACAATGGGCGTCAAAAGGGGGCTGTTTTCCAACGAAGCGGGTCAAGGTTCGGCGCCTCACGCAGCAGCTGCAGCCGAAGTGCCGCACCCTGCCAATCAGGGATTAGTGCAGGCTTTTTCGGTTTATGTAGATACGCTGCTTGTGTGCACCGCCACCGCATTTATGATACTTATCTCCGGCATGTATCGCGTTTACGACGTCCATAATGCGATGAATGTGGTGATGGAAGGCGGGTCGCTGCCGGCGGCGATAACGACGTACGGACCGGTTAATACGCAACTTGCGGTGGACGCCAATATTCCGGGTTTCGGGTCGGCTTTCGTCGCCCTGGCGCTGTTTTTCTTCGCCTTTACTACTATTATGAGCTATTATTTTCAGGCGGAAACAAATATCTATTATCTCTATCGGAATAAAGCGCGTAAAAGCCACCTGACAATCAATGCTTTAAGGATTATTATGCTCGTATTTACCTTCTATACAGGCGTTAAAGAGATGACATTTGCGTGGAATATGGCAGACATTGGGCTTGGGCTGATGGCATGGTTCAACCTGATAGCCATACTGTTGCTTCAGGGCATCGCCCTCCGCACGTTTAATGACTATGAAAAGCAGCTCAGGAATGGCGTTGCACAGCCGAAATTTCACCCCGAACGACTGAACATCAAAAGCACCAAAGAGTGGCATGGCGATAAATAAGTTTTTTGATGAAAATACTGAGCTTCAGACACTTACATTCTCGCTACGAATCATCCGCCATCAACTCCAAAACTTCTATTCGTCACTTAAGGACGGCGTATTGACGGTTTCGTGCCCTGCCGGCACCGATTTTTCCGCACCTGCCGTTCAGGTTTTGATGGGTAAAATTGTTACGGCATCATTGCGGGCGGAGGCTAAACGAGTGTTGCCTGTGCGCCTCAAAACTCTGGCAGATGAGCACGGGTTTGTTTTTAAAGAGGTAAAAATCAAGAATATGCGTTCCCGATGGGGAAGTTGCAGTTCCCGTAAGAATATCAACCTGTCGCTCCGGTTGATGATGTTGCCGCAGCATCTTGTTGATTATGTGCTGCTTCACGAGCTGTGCCACACCGTAGAGATGAACCACGGCGTCCGCTTCTGGTCGTTAATGGACAAAGTAACCGGCAACAATTCAAAACGCCTCCGCAAAGAGATGAAAGTAGAGACGTTACGCGCAACAGCTTTATAGGGTTTTATGGATTTTTCAACACGAAGGCACGAAAGAAATGGGATTGCTTCACTGCGTTCGCAATGACGAAGGTGTGTTCTTTGTAAGCCTCAAAGCGGCAGCGAGGCAGACACCCCAAAGCAGGAACCACGGGTCCCATAGGAAGGCGTGCCAGTTGACG
>JAISTJ010000080.1 GCA_031272655.1 Tannerella sp. | reverse complement strand
GGCGGAGTTACATAGCAGTTAGCGTTAGAAATATTGTCCGGAAGTTGCGCCTGTGCCTGCACCTTAATACCGCATGCCAGCAAAGCAAAAACCACCGCCGCCGCAACCCTTCGCGCCCATCCTGCCCTTATTCCTTTAGTAGCAATGAAAGTATCTCTATCATCCGCCCTTATTCCCTTAGTAGCGATGAATGTATCTCTGCCATCCGCCCTTATTCCCTTATTAACAGATTGAAAATAAGGGAATAAGGGTGATAGATGTGTGTATGCACAATTTACTACTAAGGGTTCTTGCCGAGAATAAGGGTTCTGTATTTTTCGTGCACCGCCATTTTTTCCGAAAACGAAAAAGCCTGTTTTTCCGGATTGCTTCGTACCTCGCAATGACGGGGTACTCGCAGGTCTGGATTGCTTCGTGCCTCGCAATGACGGGGTACTCGCAGTTCTGGATTGCTTCGTACCTCGCAATGACGTGGTACTTGACATACCTCGCTTCTTCTTTCTCGCTTGCGGAAAAAATGACGTGATACGTCGTGCCTTCGCGCCTTCCTGTCGTCGTGTTAAACCGTCGTCCTGCCGTCGTGTTAAACCAAAATCCTGTAAATTATGTAACCACCTGTTATTCAGCCAATTTCGGGGGGGGGGGGGGGGTAACTGCCAGATATTCAATATATTCCCGAAGGATGTTCACGTCTCTACCGGCAGCCGCCCAAAGCGCCCGCAGCCGTGATTCCGGCGTCCCAACACAGGGACTGCCCGTTACACCCATATTCAAATACGACCTTTTCATATCTTTATAATTTAAATCATAAACCTCATTATATCTGTCTGTAAGTCCTGAAAATCCTGTAATCCTGTCAGAAAATCCGGACAAACAACGCCGCAAAGATAAATCAACTTTCCAAATCCACCAAAACTGCAAAAAATGACACAATTTTCCAAAAGTTACATTTTTTGCAACAAACACCCCCATCTACACCCGCAAAAGTTACAAAAAATGCAACAATTTTTTCACACCCATCCGAAACATAACAATTTTTGCAACACACCCCACCCCGATTTATACATTTTCCGACACAAATTTTAACACTCCCCTCCGCCCACCGCAACAAACATTAACGTTCATTATAAATATTTATGATTTCCGATTCTAACACGAAGACACAAAGCCACGACGGCACGAAGATATAAAAACCCAACTGACGGTTGCATTTCAAAGTGAAATTTTCTATATAAAAATTACGGCATTCAAAAAAAATTCTTATCTTTGCAACCGAATCAAAAATGTCTGCTATGTATAAAATTAAAGAAAACCTCGTATTGAACCACGTGTATCGTCGTGGCAGGAAAGGATGGGCGGTAAGAAAATCGTCTGCCGCACGTGCTGCTCGAGTATTTCAAACTCAGGCAGAGGCAGTGGCGTATGGCGCCATGCTTAGTAATTTACATAACATTCCTCTGATTGTTCATAACACGCACGGAACAGTAGAGAGCATCATTAACTCTGATGCTATATGGGAACGGTAAGAACAGAGCGTCAAAATATTTTCATCAACTGTCCATTCGACCGGCAGTACGTTACCTATTTGCTCAAGCCGATGCTGTTTGCATTGATAAATTATCGTTTTTAGCCTCAACTTGCACTCATAAGGTCGGATTCGGGCGAAAGCAGGCTAAACAAGATTGTGGAACTGATGCAGAAATCAATATATAGCATCCACGATCTCTCGCGCATAAAATCTTCACAGTCAGACGAATATTATCGTTTGAATATGCCTTTCGAGTAAGGAATTGATTATGGTTTAAGGTTGTCATCAATTCCCGATAAAAAGTTCCTGATACTCGAAGCAGAGCAGTATGAGACCAAGAAAGCCCTGTCCGACATTGGCGGCTGGGATGTAAAATGTCATAACGACGACCAATCTGAAATATTAAGATGTATCCGATCATGGTGTGTAGAAACCGTTAAAATGAACAAACTTGATTCCTGCGACGAAGTAGAGTTTCAGTATTCGCGGTTTAGTACGGAATTGACTCTGAAATTCTTACAAACATATCGGGAAAAATACGATGACCTGACGGCACAAAAGTTTGCAAAACGCCAAACCGATGCAATGCCTATACCTGAATATATCAGTTATATCAAGGAATTTCTAAACGAATAACTTATAACTATTAACTTTCCGAACCGTTGATTTGTTCGTCGTTCAGGCCGGTGATGCTTTTGATTTGCTCTAACGGCATACCGAGCGCTTTCAATTTGCGGGCTGTTTCACGGTTCGCTTCCTCTTTACCTTTCTGAAGACCTATCGCTTCACCTTTCTCAAGCCCTATCGCTTCACCTTCTGTCCTGCCTCTTTGAAGTCCTAACGCCTCGCCTCTCTGAAGACCTATCACTTCGCCTGTTTTCAGGGCGTCAATGATGGCGCTACGTTCCTTCAATGCACGATCGCGGTAGGCGTCGTAGGCTTCTAACTGCGCTTTTGTGTAGGCGGCTTGCTCGGTATATTGGATAGCCTCCTTAACTTCCTCATTTTCAAGCAATTCTGCCGGTATTGTTTCCGTACTTTCGTCTATTTCCGTCAGGAAGCGCAACCACAATTCGTGCAACTTCTTCTCAACGCGGTTCTGCGGCTTGAATTTCGGCAGCTCCACAAAGATAAACTCCAAACCCTTGATTTGCTTCTCGGTATGCGCAATGTTCACTATCTTGTAGTGATGCATGTACTCGTCCTTCATATCCGGCTCTTTCTCGAAGTTCTGGTCAACGAACGTCAGGGCATAGACCGGTTCAAGGGTATCGTAAGATTTACTCGCATCAAGCTGGCTGATGTAAACCTTTGACGCATAGAATAATATGCGTTGTTTGAAAATGTCAGTCCAGTACATCTGCATCTCAACAATAAAATGCCGTCCAAGCACGTCCGTACAGCGCACATCCACGATGGAATCTTTCAGGACGTTAATCTCCGGCAACAATTCGGTAGGATTGTAGGTAATATCAACAATCCTGTGATCCTCGTCAAACGGCAACATGCTATTTAACAAACTGATACACAGATGTTTATGTGTTCCGAATATCCGTTTGAATATCAAATCGTTCTTAGGGTCAAGATACTTTGCCATAATCAAAACAATTAAATCTACGCCACAAAAATAACAAAAAAATCACATCCTACCAAAAAAACATAAAAATTTCACACGCGGCAGATGCAACTAAAATATCAACGGCCTCATACTAAGAAGCATGAAGCCGTTGATTAAAAATAGTATAACCTAACAATCAAATCTTATCAAAAGCCTGCGCGAGGTCGGCTATCAGGTCGTCCACATGCTCGGTGCCTATTGAGAGGCGGACAGTGCCGGGCTTGATGTCCTGCTCAAGAAGTTCTGCTTCGTTGAGTTGCGAATGTGTAGTTGTTGCTGGATGTATAACGAGCGACTTGGCGTCCGCAACATTGGCGAGGAGTGAGAATATCTCCAGACTGTCAATGAATTTATGAGCATCTTTGATGCTGCCG
This sequence comes from Tannerella sp., assembly GCA_031272655.1. GTDB lineage: Bacteria > Bacteroidota > Bacteroidia > Bacteroidales > Tannerellaceae > Tannerella. The sequence continues at coordinate 14,916 of JAISTJ010000080.1, read as the reverse complement.
CCTTTGATGTCGAAAGTGAATATTGTTCCACCTCCATTCGGGAAATACTTCTTATACAGTCCGTTATCTTGACGGTATGGCAAAGACGGATGTTTCACAATCTCTACTTTCGGGTGTTTAGTCAGATAATCAAGTATTTTAAGAGTATTCTCAACGTGTCGTTCCACACGAAGCGACAAGGTTTCAAGTCCCTGCAACAGAAGAAAGACATTGAATGGGCTAAGCGTGGCGCCTGTGTCTCGAAGCAGTATAGCGCGGGCACGGATAGCGTAGGCGGCCGGACCTGCGGCGTCAACAAACTTTACGCCGTGATAAGAAGCCACAGGTTCAGTCAGTTGCGGATACTTACCGGAAGCGACCCAGTCGAACTTACCCGAATCAACAATAACACCGCCGAGCGTCGTACCATGTCCACCGATAAACTTTGTTGCAGAGTGGACAACGATATCCGCACCGTACTCGAACGGACGTACCAGGAACGGCGTCGCGAAGGTGTTATCTACAATCAGCGGAATTTTGTGTTTGTGTGCCACTTTCGCAATAGCCTCAATATCAACAACATCAGAATTAGGATTTCCAAGTGTTTCAATAAATATCGCCTTAGTATTGGGTTGGATAGCTTTTTCGTAGTCTTCCGGATTGTACGGTTCAACGAAAGTCGTTTTTATGCCATATAGCGGCAGGGTGTGTTGGAAGAGGTTATAAGTGCCGCCATAGATTGTTTTTTCGGAGACAATATGGTCTCCCGAATTAGCGATGTTGAGGATAGAATAAGTAACGGCAGCCGCTCCCGAAGCGAGCGCGAGTGCAGCCACACCGCCTTCGAGAGCTGCAATACGTTGCTCAAAGATGTCTTGTGTGGGGTTAGTCAGGCGCGAGTAGATGTTACCCGCATCGCGAAGCCCAAAACGCGCTGCAGCATGTTCGGAGTTGTGAAATACGTAAGAAGTTGTTTGATAAATAGGAACAGCCCTTGAATCGGTTGTCGGGTCTGCATGTTCCTGCCCTACATGAAGTTGGAGGGTCTCGAAATGTAATTTTTTTGTTGACATAATGATGTTTATTAAATTATTAATGAATATATTACAAAGGAAATTCTTCAAAAGCGTAAAGCACTGTTGAAAGATAGCGTTCGCCTGTGTCAGGCAGTATCACTACTATTGTTTTATTTTGATTTTCAGGTAGTAATGCAAGTTGAGTAGCAGCGAAAGCGGCTGCGCCGGAAGAAATACCTACAAGCAATCCTTCATGCACAGACAGTTCGCGGCTTGTGCGGATAGCGTCTTCGTCTTTAACGCGAATAACCTCATCCACAAGCGTTCCGTTATAGTTTTTCGGTACAAAGCCGGCACCAATGCCCTGAATCTTGTGCGGGCCAGGCGCTCCGCCCGACAGAACAGGCGATTTGTCCGGTTCAACTCCTATAATTTTAACTCCCGGCTTACGGCTTTTAAGCACCTCAGCGACGCCGCTTAATGTGCCGCCCGTACCGACGCCTGCTACGAATATATCCACCTTGCCGTCGGTGTCGCGCCATACTTCTTCGGCGGTTGTACGCCTGTGAATCTCCGGATTTGCCGGATTTTCAAACTGTTGCAGTATAACCGAGCCGGGCGTCTGCTCTTTTAGCTCGTTAGCCTTAGCGATAGCGCCTTTCATACCTTCGGCTCCGGGCGTCAGTATCAGTGTGGCGCCCAGCGCTTTAAGCAGATTACGACGTTCAATGCTCATCGTTTCGGGCATTGTCAGTATCAGTTTATAGCCTTTAACAGCCGCAACCCAAGCCAGACCTATACCTGTATTACCGCTTGTAGGCTCAATGATAGTAGCGTCCGGTTTTATAACACCGTCTTTTTCAGCTGCTTCAATCATCGAAAAGGCGATACGGTCTTTCACGCTTCCGCCCGGGTTAAAAAGTTCGAGTTTAGCAACAACTTTAGCTTTCAGTTGCTTTTTAAGACTGTAACGCGAAAGTTCCAAAAGTGGCGTGTTGCCAATAAGTTCAATCAATGATTTTTTAATATTTTCCATTTCTTTCTTGTAAAATTTTAATGATTTGAGGGTGCAAAGATACGGCGCTAAAATCAATTACACAATACCATATTTATAGTATGACTGTTTTTTTTGTCCGATTACCGAAATATTTTGGAAAAAAATACTATCTTTGCGCGTAACTTTTAGATGAAGTGAAGATAACGAATGGGCATTGACAGGAAAAAAAGAAATAAAAATTATGCCTGGCAGTTCGTAGCTGTTATGGTTATTTCTCTGATAATCAGTACGTTAATGTACTGGTTGCCAAGTCATATCTTACAGTTCAAGGTTAAAAAAGTTGATATGCTGTCGGATTTACGCAAGCCGGCTGCGGACGTCGGAACGGAAGACCTGATGGCAGCGCTTAACGATGATGCGGACGAAGAAACAGCCGAGCCGGAAGTTGCCGAGAAGGAAACGGTTGAAGCTAAAAATGAGCCGGTAGCCCGTTTGCAGTCAAGTGATGTAAACCCCGCTGTACGGGTACCTGAAACCCCGCATCAGAAGCCTGCTCCGCCCGATACTGTTATACCAAAAGTGAAACAGCCGAAAACGACCGCCGAGCCGAAAAACAGCCCTGCTACAGAGCAAAAAACCAATCAGGCGTCAAAAAAGACGACTACCGAAAGTAAGGTGCAAAAAGTTACGACAGATTATCTCTCAAACACTAATATTGAGGATTTTACGATGGGCAGGACGGGTCTCCGCCGATTCTTCGCTGCGCTGAACAACATCGCCAACCTGCGCCGCCCTGTCAGGATTGCTTTTCTTGGGGATTCGTTTATTGAAGGGGATATAATGGTAGCCGATTTCCGGCAGAAGATGCAGGCGCATTTCGGCGGGCGGGGCGTCGGGTTTATACCGATAACGTCCAATGTGGCGCAATACCGTCCTACAATCAAGCAAAGCGCCGAAGGGTGGAGGACTTATTCCATCATCAAAGATAAAAGCCATAAATATGTGCTTTCGGGACTTCTTTTTGAGCCTGATGCGAGTGTGGCAAGCGTTGATTTCCAGACAGTTGATATGTACACCCGTTTGCAGGAAGTTTCATCGCTGAAGTTCATTTACGCAGCCAATGACAAGACCGATATTACGGTGAAAAGCGGGGCAGAGGAGGAGATTTACGAGTTGCCGCCGAGCGACGCCGTAACGCAGTTTGAATTGAAAGGCACTTTCACCAAGGGGACGCTTATGTTCAAACGCCCGCAGGGATTGAAAGCTATCGGTTTGGCGCTCGAAGATAACCGCGGAATCATCGTGGATAACTTTTCGCTAAGGGGCAATTCGGGGATTGTGATGTCCGAACTTGATGCGGGCAGTTGCCGCGAACTTCAACAGGTGCGGCCATACGACCTGATAGTGCTTCAGTACGGGCTTAACGTGGCGAGCGAATCGGTGCAAGACTACGGCTGGTATCGTAAACGGATGCTTGAGGTGATAGACCATATCCAATATTGCTTTCCGGGCGCTGATATTATGGTGCTTGGAGTGTCCGACCGCAGTTATAAGAACGGTAATGCCTACAGCACAATGCCGGCCGTGCTGTCGCTGCTGAAGGCGCAACGCCAGACGGCTAAAGAGGCGGAAGTTACGTTTTGGAGCATCTTTGCGGCTATGGGCGGGCAAAACAGTATGGTTAAATATGTGAAATCGAACTGGGCGAGCAAAGATTATACCCATCTCAGTTTTCGCGGCGGCAGGGAAGTGGCGGACGCTTTCTATGATGCACTGCTGACGGAAAAAGGGATGTATGACGGCGAGGAACGGCTTGTGGAACGGTAAACGGATTGATATGATGAACGGTTTTTTGAAATATATATTCGGGGGAAAGAAATTAACGGCGCTGAAGGCGGTTTTGCTGCTTGCAGGGCTGGGGGTTGTGCTTACTTCGGCTGGATTTGATCGGGTTTGCAATGACGAGACCGAAAGTATATTGGGGAGTGCCGACACCCTGAAATTTCCTTTTATTAACGATGCTTTGTGCAGGATTTCCGATCCGCGCAACTCTTTGGCGTCGTTCCGCAAGGCGCTGACCGACCTAAAAAACGGCAAAGACACCGTTATCAACATCATCCATCTCGGCGATTCGCATATTCAGGCGGGTTACCTCAGCGGCCGCACAATGCGGTTGTTGCAGTCGTCTTTCGGCAATGCCGGCAGGGGCTGGATAGCGCCGTTTCGACTTTCACGGCAGAACGAGCCGCCCGATTATTTCATTTCATCCAACGTAAACAGGTGGACTTCAGGCAGATGCGTACAGTTGAAACCGCGATGCCCGTGGGGTCCGGGAGGCATAGGCATCCAGACGGAAACGCAGCCGGTAAACTTTAAACTCATCATAGCGCCCCTCAACGGCGCAGGGTATAGTTTCAATAAAGCCCTGCTGTTCAGGGACGCCAACGCAGCCGCTATGGAGCCATCGGCCGCCTCGAAAGATTTTGTGTCCGACCTGCTAATAGGTAAAGAGCCTTACGAAAATATCGTTGCGGATACTTTTATCACTTCGTATCATGTTGATACTCTGCAAATTAAGAGTATCGGGCAAAGAAAATCCGGTGCACGCAACCTTTATTACGGCTTCAACCTGATGAACGGCAATCCGGGCTTGCTCTACCACGCTATAGGCGTCAACGGCGCTAAATACGCGGACTTCACGAGCCGCTCGTATGTGCGCCAGCTGTCGCTGCTCAAGCCGTCGCTGTTCATTATCTCGCTCGGAACCAACGAATCTTTCGGGAAAAATTTCAGCGAATCGGAATTTGAAGCGCAGATTAATTCGTTTATCAAACTTGTCCGCGAAGAGATGCCGCAAGCTATATTGCTGATAACCACGCCGATAGAGACTTTTAAACGACAATACAAAAATAAAAAGCGCTATTATGTAAGGAATGAAAACATGGTGCGGGTAGCGAATGTGATACGCGAATACTCTGATAAAGAGGGTATTGCGTCTTTCGATATGTTTGCCGTAGGGGGCGGGGAAAATTCGTGTGAGCAGTGGTTGGCAGCCGGTATGCTCGGCCGCGACCATATTCATTTCTCCCGCGAAGCATACGGCGAACAGGGCGCCCTTCTCTATAAAGCATTGATGCGCAATTATTTACGTCCCGATACTTGGAGGTTTCAACCTGTTTTGCCGCCCGAATGGTTCGGGAAGCCAAATGGCGGCTTCACTTTGAATAAAACTGTCGGCGAGACATCCCAATATATTGAAAGAAAGGAGGTTAGCTATGATGAATAGCCTTCATGATTTCTATAATAGTCTGACATTAAGCAATTTAAGCGAAATACTCAGCTACCAGAAAGAAGCGCCGATGCTCTTCAGTTCCGGGCTGTTCCTGTTTCTTTTCATTGGTTTTTACATTATCTATAACTCGTTGCGCGACAATCGCAAAGCGCGGCTGATATACGTTATCCTCTTTTCGCTCTATTTCTACTACAAGACGAGCGGGGTATGGTTTTTGCTGCTTGTCTTCACCGCGACGTCGGATTTCCTGATAGGCAAAAAACTGTACGAAACGACCGCCCCAAGAGGCAGGTTGGCGCTTATAATGCTCAGTATATGCGTCAATCTCGGCATGCTGGCATACTTTAAATATACCAATTTTCTGTACGAATCTGTTATAGCATTCTGGCATTTTCTCGGCGGCGCCATCCATGAGCCGGTGCTCCAGCACCTTACTTACGAACCGTTAGACATCTTCCTTCCGGTCGGCATTTCGTTCTTTACTTTCCAGTCAATGAGCTATACGATAGACATTTACAGGAAGCAAATCAAACCGGTCAAAAACTGGTTTACATACATGTTTTACGTCTCGTTCTTCCCTGGATTGGTGGCTGGTCCTATCGTCCGCGCGAAAGATTTTATCCCGCAGATTTACCGCCGTCCGCGACTGCTTCACGGCCAGATGGGGGAGGCTTTGTACCTGATAATATGCGGTTTATTTAAGAAATGCGTCATATCCGACTATATCAGCATCAACTTTGTGGACAGGATTTTCGACGCGCCGGCGCTCTATTCGGGCGTTGAAAACCTGCTTGGCGTCTATGGTTACTCGTTGCAGATATACTGCGATTTTTCGGGCTATTCCGATATGGCGATAGGCATTGCGCTACTGCTCGGCTTCCGTTTCAACATCAATTTCGATTCGCCCTATCAGTCGGCAACCATCACCGAGTTCTGGCGGCGATGGCATATCTCGCTTTCCACGTGGCTGCGCGACTACCTCTATATCCCCCTTGGCGGCAACCGCAAAGGCAAATCACGCACGTATATCAACCTGTTTATCACAATGTTACTCGGCGGCCTCTGGCACGGGGCGGCTCTGCGTTTCATCATCTGGGGCGGCATTCACGGCATAACGCTCGCCATACACAAGTTTTTAATCGGCCGCTTCGGGTTCAAGCCTTCGGGCGAAGGTATGACGCCATGGAAGCGAGCGCTCAGCACGCTCTTCACTTTTCATATCGTCTGCTTCGCATGGATATTCTTCCGCGCCGATTCGATGCTGAAAATCAAGCAGATGCTTGTACAGATAATCAGGCATTTCGAGCCGCAGATATTCCTGCAGTTCATTTCGGGTTACACTACAATCTTTGTGCTGATGCTGACAGGCTACATCATACATTTCATGCCGAAACAGCTTGACCTGAGCGTCCAGAAAGGCGTAACATACATGCCATTATGGGCGAAAGCGACGCTTCTGAGCCTCGCCATCTTCTTAATCGTCCAAATGAAAAGCGCTGATATAGTGCCGTTTATCTACTTTCAATTTTAAAAATATTGTTTTTTTATACACTTTTTTTGTTTGTATTAAAACAATGATTAACTTTGCAAACAAATCTGAAGCTTATAATACATATTATATATAATGTACGCGAAGCCGGAAAAACAGATATTGTCGCTGAAAAGTGATAATGATTTTAACAGGGTTTACAGGATGTATTTCGCTCGTTGCCTGCGTTTTGCTGCAAAGTGTACCGGCTCGCGCGAAGACGCTGAAAACCTTGTGCAGGACGTTTTCCTCTTTCTTTGGGAAAACAGGCAGACTATTGTGTTCCATTCATCTTTCAATCTTTGGGTTTTCAAAGTGCTGAAAAACAAATGTATAGATTTTATGCGCCGGAAGATTGCCGCCGAAATGGGCAAGAAGCGCCTGCAGGATAATTTTATGATTGAGTTTGAAGCCCGTTTGAAGTCGCTCGAACTATTTGACGACGACCTTGTAAGCGATGACGAACAGCTCTCTGCCGCCATCAACAAGGCGATAGACAGTTTGCCCGAACAGTGCAGGAAAATCTTCATTATGAGCAAGATAGAAGGTAAAAAATATGACCGGATAGCATCGGAACTTGGTTTGACCCGCCAAACGGTAGCAAACCAGATGAGCATAGCCCTTAAAAAACTAAGGGAACAACTGAAAGACTATGCCCCGTTACTGATTTTTGCAGGGATTTTTTAACGTTTCGCTGTAAGAAACGGAAATTTTTTTTCAATTCTTTTAGTACTTTTTTAACCTTGAAACGTTCTTACAGTATGGACGCAGAAAAAATGGACTGTCTTACGGCGAAATTTTTTTCGGATGAGCTAACCGCAGAAGACAGAAATGAATTAATGCAAATGGTATCTACGGATGCCGAAGCGATGAAATTTTTTGCAGACACGCTCGCACTCGATGCGCTGCTTTGTTTGCAACCGGAAAAAACTGACGAGTTTGACGCAGAGCGCCACTGGGAGGAATTTGAAGAGCTTCGCAACCGTAAAAATATACGAAGGATGCTTGTAACTGTAATGAAATATGCAGCGGCAGTTATTACAGGAGCGGTGATTGCAATGTCGCCGATTTTCGTTAAAGAAAAAGAAAAAGACACAGTTGTTTATGCACTCAACACGCTGACAGTGCCGGTAGGGCAACGGGCGAGCCTCGTCCTGAGCGACGGCACAAGTGTCTGGCTCAGCTCCAACTCTTCCCTCACTTATCCGGGGACGTTTGATGACAGCGACCGTCAGGTGGAGCTTTCGGGCGAGGCCTATTTTAGCGTGAAGCGCAATAATACGGTTCCTTTCAGGGTTAAGACTAACAGCATTGATGTGGAAGTGTTCGGCACGGAGTTTAACGTCTCCGATTACGGCGAACAGCAGGAAGCAGAGGTGCAGTTGATACGCGGAAGCATTGCGGTAACGGCCAAAGGCTCGCATAAGCCCATTATGATGCAGGAACAGGAAACGGTGATTTTCAAAAACGACCGTCTCGAACTTGATACTTTAAAAGAGAGTGGAGAAAAACCCAAAATTATCACAACCGAAATCAAGGCTAAACCGGTAATAACGGGAGCGGTAGTGGGCAAGATCCAAAACCAGAGCTATTTCAGATGGAAAGACGGCATCCTCAGTTTTAATAATGAGTCGGTAAAAGATATTTTTACAAGATTGGAAAAGTATTACGGCATTAAAATAGTGGTTGACCCCGCGTCGCCGCTGCTGATAAAGAGCTATAAAGGCAAATTCTATGCCATAGACGGCCCCGAACAGGCTCTCAAACTGCTTCAAAAAGAATACAGATTCAAATATAAAAGAGACAATTCAAGTAATACAATAACAATTCAATGATTTATTAAAACATGTAAAAGAGATGGAACACAAATTTAATTACAAAATTTTAAGAGTTATGAAACAAGCTCTGTTTTTATTAACCATCTGCCTGTCATCGGTTTTCGCAGATGAGGCCAGTTCGCAGTTAGTCAGGGTGAATCTCGCCTTGACCGACGTGGACGCTACAACGCTTTTAGACGAGATTGAAGACCAGACCGATTTTTTGTTCTTTTACAACAGTCAGGAAATAGACCTGTCGTGGAAAGTAACAATAAACGCCGAGAACGTTACAGTGGCAGAAGTATTGACTAACACTTTCGCAAATACCGGCATTGTGTATGCCCTTGAAGGCATGAACATTATGCTGATGAAGCGAACTCTTGGAGCTGCGAACGTCTTGTTGCACCAGCAAGGCAACCGCATTATGGGCGTCGTCCGCGACGCTGCAGGCGAGCCGGTAGCAGGCGCCTCCATCCGCGAAAAAGGCACCAGCAACGGCACCGCCACCGACGCCGACGGCAGATTCTACCTCACAGTAGCCGATAACGCTATCCTGCAAATCAGCTACCTCGGCTATAAATCCCTCGAAATCAGCGCCTTAGATGGGGGTGGTAAGCCCTTAGAAATCACGCTGTTAGAGGATTCGCAGGCGCTCGATGAAGTCGTTGTGGTTGGTTACGGCACACAGTCTAAACGAAACGTAACAAGCGCAATCAGCAGCATAAAATCGGAAGCGATTGTAAGGTCTAATGCAACAATGCTGTCACGTGCTTTAGCGGGCAAGGTTCAGGGAGTGTCCACCCGCACTACGGACGGAAGACCGGGTCGGGCTGCTACAATTCAGATCCGCAATATGGGTACACCCCTGTATGTTATTGACGGAGTGCCTTACGGCGGAAGCAGCAGCTTGGCATCTACAGGTTCTCCGGTTTTTGGCGGCGAGACAAGTTTCAATGCCCTTTCTATTGAAGATGTTGAAAGCATTTCTATCCTGAAAGACGCTTCCGCATCAATTTACGGTTTGCGTGCCGCTAATGGTGTAGTGCTTGTAACTACCAAAAAGGGCAGGAAAGATGAAAAAGTACATGTGAATTTGAATGGATATTACGGATGGCAGAATTTCACTCGTTTTCCGACGCCTGCAAATGCCGGACAGTATGTGCGAGGTATTGTAGAATCGGAACAAAATCAGGGTAGAAATCCTGCTGCTCTTTATACACCGGAGGAATTAGCTAAATGGGAATCGGGCACGGATCCTGACCATAAATGGTATAACTGGTATGACATTGCAATGCGTCCGAATGTTCCTCAATATTATATTAATGCAAACATTTCCGGCGGCACGCAGAAAATGAACTATTATGTTTCTCTTTCAAGGACAGACCAGGGATCTATAATTAAAGACAATAAATGGAATAAAACAAATCTGCAGGCAAACGTAGAATCTCATTTAATGGACGGATTGACGATAGGTACACAAATCAGCGGAATACTTGATAATACATATAATGTAGGCGTTCCCGGCTGGGATAAGTATGGCAGACCAATGAACTCTACTCTGCGCATGTGGCCGATTGAAGCCCCTTATGCCAATGATAATCCGAACTATCTGAACAATACACACGTTCTTGATCATAATGCAGGGCTTTATTACAGAGATGTCGCCGGTTATGCCGACTGGTTCCAGAAAAATGCCAACGTAAATATTTACGTCCAGTATGATTTCAAGTTTGGTCTTTCGGCAAAGGCAACCTATGCATACAATTATGAGCATATTTCATACGATAGTAAATCGTATAGAGTAAACAGTTACAGTTACAATAAGACTACCGGTACTTATGAAAAACAAGGTAATGTAATAAGCCAATGGGCAGGATTTGAGCAAAGAGATGTTACTTCTACATACGCTCAATTTCATTTGAACTATAAGAAAACTATTGCTGATCATAATATAGAAGCGGTAGTAGCAGCAGAACGAACTTCTTACGAAAACCTTTATTATATGGCAACAGCGAATCCTTCGAGCAATTATATTTCGATAGTTCCTTTTTCCGAATTGTCAGGTTTGACAAATGAATGGGGTTATGAAGCGCGTGCGGGATATATAGGACGTCTGAATTATAATTACAAAGATCGCTATTTAGTGGAACTGCTCGGACGTTATGACGGTTCTTACCTGTATGTGCCTGAAAAAAGGTGGGGTTTCTTTCCCGGAGTATCACTCGGATGGCGTTTTTCGGACGAAGATTTTTTCAAAAATATCAAACCGATAGTTAACGACGCCAAACTGCGTGTTTCATGGGGCCAGACAGGTAGCGAAAGCGGAGTGTCAATGTTTGGCTATATGTCGGGATACAATTTTGGACAAGGAGGCTCTGTTCTGGATGGCACATACGTTACAGGCATCAGGGATAGAGGGTTGCCGGTAACAAACCTGACATGGATAACAAACACGTCCACCGATATAGGTATAGATCTGGCGTTTTTAGATCGCAGACTGACAACTACGGCAGATGTATTCCGGCGTAAACGTACCGGTATTCCGGCTGCGCGCTACGATGTTGTTTTACCAAGTGAAGTAGGTTATACGTTACCTAATGAAAACCTCAATTCCGATGAGATAAAAGGAATAGAAGGCATTGTTACATGGATGGACACAGGCGAACTGAATTATTCGGTCAGCGCGAATGCCACACTTGCCCGCGGACGCACTTTAGAGACTTATAAACCACGATTCAGCAGTTCTTGGAATGAATATACAAGTTCTGCCGAAGGACGCTGGTACAGCACCACTTGGGCATATCACTGTATAGGCCAGTTCCAGTCGGTTGACGAAATAAACAATTATCCTATTGATAATGACGGTCAAGGCAATCGTACAATGCTACCGGGAGATTTGAAATATGAAGATGTAAATGGAGACAAGGTCATTAATTCACTTGACCAGCGTCCTATTGGCTATGCCCAGGGTGCAACGCCGTTTCTGACTTTTGGCTTGAATGCGTCGTTTGAGTATAAAGGCATATCTCTGAGCCTTGATTTTGCGGGAGGAACGATGCAATCATTGTATCGCTCGGGAATTTTAAGGGTTCCTTATAACTCTGACTGGAACTCTCCCGAATACCTGCTTTCAGATCGCTGGCATCAGGCTGACCCATACGATAATAGCAGTCAATGGATTGCCGGTAAGTACCCTGCTATCCGTAAAGGCTTATCATCTCATTCCAACTATTGGAACAGCGACTTTTGGCTGACAAACATACGCTACCTCCGACTTAAAACAGCCGAGTTGGGATACACTTTGCCTTCAGCGATTTCTTCTAAGTTAATGGCTTCGCAAATAAGGTTTTATGTAAACATTTCCAATCTGTTCTCGCTTGATAATGTAGCGCAGTATCAGATTGATCCGGAGATTTCGGCAACTAATGGCATGGTTTATCCGCAGCAGAGGGTTGCTATGTTAGGTTTTAATTTATCATTCTAAAATCGGTTTAATATGAAAAAGTTTAATATATTCAACAGTTTGAATCACAGTGCGTTAATTATTGTGTTGTCATGCTTTATAGTTTCCTGCGGTGACAGTTGGTTTGAAAAAGAACCCAAAAACATCATCACGGAAGAAAACGTATGGAACGATCCCGATCAGATACTTGCCCTATTGGCCAATTTCTACGACCGGATGCCTTCTTTCGCCGGCTTTTCAGGAGATATGACTATCCCTGCGTATCTTGATAACGCTTCCTGGTCCGGACTTGGCAATGGCCCTAATCAATATGCTTCATTCGACTATAGCTTCGGACGGTATTATGATTATGCATTTATACGCGACATCAACTTAGCGCTTGAAAATATTGAAAAATACAGCAATCTGCCTGACGCTGACCGTAAAGAGTACGCTGCCGAAATGCGATTTGTTCGAGCGTTTGTTTATTTCGAGATGGTAAAAAGAATGGGTGGTGTGCCGCTTATTACCGAGCCATTGGTATATGATTTCAACGGGGATCCGTCTTATTTACAGAATCCTCGAGCTAAAGAGGCAGATATTTACGATTTTATAGCTTCTGAAGTTGATGCGATAAAAGACATTCTTGAGAATGCTAACAGCGCTACCCGTGCAAACAAGTACGTTGCCTTGGCATTGAAAAGTCGCGCTATGCTTTATGCCGGTTCGCTTGCCAAGTATAACAACCTTATGGCAGCTCCTATCAAAACTTCCGGAGAGGAAGTGGGAATACCCGCAAGCCGCGCTAATGAGTATTTTCAAAAATCGCTTGACGCTTCCAAACAAATTATAGAAAGCGGTAAGTACCGTCTGTATGCTGAAAATTCGGATTTGGGAGTTAATTTTTATGAAATGCTCGTTAACGAGACCGGTAATCCCGAAATTATTTTTGCTGAAGACTTCAACACCTCAAAGAAACATTACTGGACATTCAATAATATAGCTCGCGGAGCAAGAGAAAGCGACAATGGCGCTTCGTATGTTACTCCGTCGCTTAATTTTGTTGAAGCGTTTGACTATCTGGATGGCACACCCGGAATATTGAAAAACAAAACTTCAGACGGTGATTATATCTATTACGATAATATTTCGGATATTTTCGCCAATAAGGATGCCCGTTTGTATGGAACTGTCGTTTATCCGGGTACGCAGTTCAGGGGAGTGGATGTTGTATTGCAAGCTGGCGTTAAAGTATGGGACGGATCGGATTATGAGACAATCGAAGGTAGCGCTTTCGGTACTTATTATTCTGATGGTGGTGTGCAGGTCGGCACTTCGGGTCCGCATCGTACGGCAGAACTTGTTAGTAATACCGGTTTCAACCTCCGTAAAATGGTAAGCGAAGCGCCTAACGCAAGCGATCAGGTTACCTGTTCTCAAAACTGGTGGCCATGGTTCCGTCTGGGCGAGATTTATCTTAACGCAGCCGAAGCTGCTTTTGAACTTGGTCAGCCCGACGCTAAGAATTATATTAATACGCTTCGCGAAAGAGCCGGTTTTCCGCCTAACAGTATTGAAACGCTTACGGTTGACATTGTCCGCAATGAGCGCCGTGTGGAGCTTGCTTTTGAGGATCACCGTTACTTTGATCTTAAGCGTTGGCGAATAGCTCACGAACTGTGGACAGGCGATGTGAATAATCCTAACGACATGATGTATGCGCTTTACCCTTATCGCATTGTGGGTGGCGAACATGATGGAAAATATGTGTTTGAAAAATTGATTGCACCACGTTTTCGCGACCCGCGTTATTTCCGTATGGGCAACTATTATTCTTCTTTTGCAACGGATGTGCTGACAAACAATCCGAAGATTGTACCTAATCCGTTCCATTGAAAATTTAAAATTCTCAAATTTAAAATTAAATGATATGAAAAATATATTATTCGTTTTTAGTATTTTGATGTTTGTCGGTTGTGAATACGACAATTATGATCCGCCAACTTCAATCCTGTCGGGAAAAGTTGTTTGGCAAAACGAGCCTATAGGCGTCCGCTCTACAGGCACACGTCTCGAACTATGGCAAGATGGCTATGCGTTGCGAGCGAAGATTGACGTATATATTGATCAGGACGGCTCTTTCTCGGCCTGCCTGTTCGATGGCAATTACAAGTTAGTAAGGCTCGCAGGCGCTCCATGGGAAAACCAGACAGATACGTTACCTGTAACTGTGAAAGGTAATACTGTTGTTGATGTTCCTGTAACGCCTTATTTTGTAGTGCGTAATGCTTCTTTCAATCACAGTGGTTCTTCAGTAACCGCTACTTTCACTATTGAAAAAGTGAGCGCCACTGCAACTCTTTCTCTTGCAAGGCTTTACATCGGAAAGACGATTATAACCGATCAGAATAATAACGCTGCAAACGTTACTCTAAACGCTTCGGATATATCTCTCGGACAATCTGCTACTATATCCGTTGATGTTCCTTCAAGCCTTGCATCTGCTGACTATGTCTTTGCCCGGATAGGAGTACAAACAAGCGGCGTTGGTGAGTTGTATTATACCGCTCCTCAGAAGATACAGCTGAAATAAAATTCAGTGTGTGTATATGAGGAAAATATTTAGTATTCAGGCGTTTCTGCTTTTTGCGTTATTTTTGATGGCGCAGCAACAGCCGGACGTCAACCCGCTTGATCTTGAGTTCCATCGTTTAGCGGTGCGACGATTTATTTTCTCTAACAACCTGCCGTTGACGGAGTTCAAACCTTCGGAGATAGTAGCGTTCAGTTCTATGCACCCGCCGTTTACGGTCAACACAACGGCGACAGCGCTGTCCGACTCTAC
>JAISTJ010000056.1 GCA_031272655.1 Tannerella sp. | reverse complement strand
GCAGCGCGATATTGCTGTTCCTGCTCTTCGCCATCATCACCGTTATCTATCAGACCACCAAGCGAATAAACATCAAAATCCTGTATTCCTCTATCCTTCTGACCGTTGCGCTGTACTTTTTCATCGACGGCATAGCGATGCACGTATTCAAGCAAAGCGCCTCTCCCCGTCCCTTCGCCGAGCAAATAGAAAAAGACTATCGCCTGTCGCAGGAAAAGGTCTATGTGATGAACAACCTTCGCGAGTACGGCAACCTGTACGGCATGAACTTTTACATGGGCAACCGTTTCCACAACTTCGAGAAAGAGCGCCCCGCAAGCGGCTACTTCCTGACTACGGAAAAAGACGCCCCGAAAATACTTGAACGCTACGGTACGAAATATGCCTTCACTCCCATAGCCAAATCCGCAAGGCACGGGGATATAAGAGGCGTGGCTGTACTGATGCGGTTTGAACCCCAAGAAAATTAACAACTTTAAAATATATACAATATGAGTATGAGAATTATTTTTGGAAAGATGATGGCGGTAGCTTTCATTTTTTGCGCTGCCGGAGTGCAGGGCGGCGTTGTTGAGAACAAGACCGAAGATACTTCCGGCAAAACGGCGGAAGGCAGTGTTATTCACCATTTTACCGAAGGCTTGCTGTTGCCTGTTTCGGGAGTAAATACGGGTTCGTATTTCAGCGTTCATGACATCGCGGCATGGCTTTTTGCAAGCGGAAACTTCAATACGCCGCAAGCCGGCGACAGTGTGGAGTACGTATATCTGGCGATTGCGCCTGTTGGCCCGCAGCCTGATTTTCAAGGCAGACGGGGTGGCGGCGGATTTCCCGGTTTCCGTCCGCAGTTCCAGATGTTACCGCGATGGAAATGGGCGAAAGAAAAAGCGGACAGCACGGGCAGTTTTCAGGGTTTCAATATCAGAAGTTCCTATCTGTATGCCTCTTACACCTCCCCGAAAGAAAATATCGTTTTGCTTGAGGCTTCCGGCAACCACCGCACTTTTGTGAACGGCGAACCGCATGAAGGCGATTATTACGGTTTCGACTGGTCGCTCGTTCCCGTCAAACTGAAAAAAGGACTTAATGAGTTCGTTTTCACGCCCGGACGCGCAGGCAGATATTCGGCAAAATTGGTCAAAACAGACAAACCGGTGATGTTTACAAGGCGCGACATGACGCTTCCGGACTTGATTATCGGCGAAACAACGCCTTCATGGGCGGCTGTCAGGGTGATTAACGCGACGGAAAAAACAGTTAAAGGCTTAAAAATAAGCGCCACTCTTCCCGACGGGCAACATATTGAATATCAGTCCGACTACAACTCGTTGTTGCCTTTATCTGTTCGTAAACTGAGGTTCCAGATTCCGCCACTATCGGATAAAATCAAGGACGAAGGCGAGTTGACGGTGAAAATAGCCTTGAAAGATAAGAGCGGCAAAACGATTGACGAAACGGAAATAACGGTCAAGAAAGCGCTTGTAAGTAATTATCACACACGCACTTTGGTCAGCCGCGCCGACGGCAGTGTGCAGTTTTACAGCATAGCGCCCGCCAAACGCAAAACTCCGGGCGAGACAAAAGGGCTTGTCCTGACTGTCCATGGTGCGAACGTGGATGCGCACGTGCAGGCGGCCTGTTATGCGCAAAAGGAAGATGTGGATATTGTGGCGGCTACTAATCGCCGTCCTTACGGCTTCGATTGGGAGGACTGGGGGCGTTTGGATGCGCTTGAAGTGCTTGCGGAGGCGGTCAGGATTTATAAACCCGACCCTTCAAGAATCTATCTTACAGGACATTCGATGGGCGGACACGGGACGTGGTATCTCGGCATAACATATCCCGACAAGTTTGCCGC
Source organism: Tannerella sp. (assembly GCA_031272655.1). Lineage (GTDB taxonomy): Bacteria > Bacteroidota > Bacteroidia > Bacteroidales > Tannerellaceae > Tannerella. Next base: position 1,371 of record JAISTJ010000056.1, on the reverse strand, counting down.
CATAGCCCCGTGCGCCGGCTATCCCGACCTCGGTGAGTACGGCGGACGCGGCGCGGGCAATGTTATGGAACAGTTTCCCGCTTACAAACCGTTCAAACGCGCCGTTACTTACGGGCGGACGCTTAGCATGCTTGATAACCTGCGTCAATCGGGCGTCTATATTTTCCACGGAAGCGAAGACCGCACCGTTAGCACGAACGAGGCAAGGAGGATGCGCGAACTGCTTGGCAAATTCCATGACGATTTCTGTTATTACGAGTTTCCGGGCGGCGGGCACTGGTTTGACCAATGTATGGACTGGAAGCCGATTTTTGAATTTTTCAGCCGGCATTCCATACCCAAAGCCGATGATGTTAAAACTATTGATTTCACAACGGCGTCCCCCGGAATTTCGGCGACGGATTACTGGCTTGGAGTTGAGCAACAGATAGTTCCATGCGAATTTACCAACATCAAAGCTGTTCGCGACAATGATACTGTCCGCATCGAAAAGGCTGATAATGCGTCTGTTATAGTATTAGACCTGCCCCAGCTTACTTTTAATTCGGCTAATGTAAAGATTGTGATTGACAATAAGACATTTACAGTCCCCGCCAAAAGCAAACCAATTCTATCGTTGGAAACAGGCGAATGGAAACTGACGGATAAAATCAACACAAAACAAAGATATTCGGGACGTTACGGCGGCGGATTTAAGTTTGCTTTCGACCATAACGCCGTGCTTGTTTATCCCACCAAAGGGACTGCCGCCGAAAATGCACTCTGGCTCAACAAAGCCCGTTTTGACGCCGAGACGTTCTGGTATCGCGGCAATGGCTCTTTTGAGGTCATCCCCGACACGGAATATTCCGCCGAAAAGTACGCAGGCAGGAACGTTGTCGTTTATGGAAATAAAAATAATAACCGCGTATGGGGTAAACTGCTCAGTAACAGCCCGATACAGGTTGCTTCGGGCGTTATTACATCGGGCGATGCCATCTATAAGGGCAACGACCTCGGCGTTTATTTCCTTTATCCGCACCCCGATAACGACGTAAATTTCGTCGGGGTTGTCGGTGCGACGGGTGAAAAAGGCATCAGGGGAGCGGCGCTCAATAACTATCTGCAACCGATAACCGGTTTTCCGGAGATTATGATATTTAAAGCCGACATACTGCGAACTGGAATTGACGCGCTCGAATATGCCGGCTTTTATGATAACAACTGGAATTTAGTCCAACAGTGAGATCTGTTTTCTAACAATCTCATTTTCTGCGTCTTTGGCGATGATTACGTCAAAGACGCCCGGTTCATACACGAACTTCAAATCCCTGTTCCACAGTCCGAAACTGCGGTAGGGCAGTGTCAGTTCTACCTGGCGGCTCTCGCCCG
>JAISTJ010000045.1 GCA_031272655.1 Tannerella sp. | reverse complement strand
AGACATAATATCCCGATCAGCATAACCCAAACGAACCAGCAGCTCCAACTCAAAAACGTCTGCCGTTCGTAGAATCTTTTCTCCTTCATATCGCCAACAGTCTTTTAATTCTTAATTTTTAATTTAATAAAGCGTTCCCGCATTAACAATCGGCGTAGCTCTTTCGTCGCCGCAGAGCACAACAAGCAAGTTAGACACCATTGCTGCTTTCTTTTCGTCGTCGAGTTCGATAATCTGCTCTTCCGACAGTTTTTTGAGGGCGTGCTGCACCATTCCTACTGCGCCGTCCACAATCTTTTCGCGTGCGCTGATGATAGCGTCGGCTTGCTGGCGGCGAAGCATCACGGCTGCAATTTCGGGCGCATAAGCGAGGTAGTTGACGCGAGCCTCCATAACCTCAATTCCCGCGATAGACAGGCGCTCATTGAGTTTGCGCTCAAGCAGTTCGTTGATTTCTTCGCCTCCCGAACGAAGTGTCAGCAGCTCGTCCTCGTTTTCGTTGTTGTCGTAGGCATACTGCCCTGCGACCTGACGTAATGCCGCGTCGCTCTGCACTTTAACGAATTTTTCGTATGCTTTCATCCTCGAACCTACTTCGGTGCCCGGAGTTTTTGTCGCCCAACTCTCGGACGATGACGAGTCAATGTCGAAACAAGCCTTGTAGGTGTCCACAACCCGCCATACAAGCACTTGCCCAATCATAATCGGGTTACCTTTCTTGTCGTTTACCTTGATCGGCTCTGCGTCTAAGTTGCGAGCGCGTAGAGTCAGGCGTTTCCGACTGATAAACGGATTGATCCAGTAAAAACCATCTTCATTTAGCGTACCGCGATACTTGCCGAAAAACAGCAAAACAACCGATTCGTTAGGTTCGATTTTTAACAAACCGATGAAAAGAAATGGGGTAAGCAATACTCCGACTATGCCAGTAACAATCATACAGACACACTCGCGGGAAGCCCCGTAAATGATTAGCGCAACAAATGCGACTACTAATAACAGGCTAATAATCAGCATCGGAATGCCTTTAAGCCTAATCCCTGTGAATTTTTTTTCTTTCGTTTCCATAAATGTAATATTAAAATGATATTAAAATAATATCGCAAAGATATTAGATATTTTTTTATCCGCCAAATTTTTTGGCAAAAAAATACTGATTTTTTTGTGCAATGTCTGATTTTAAATTTGTTACCAACGAAAAAAATATAGAAATCGCCATGCGGGGATGTAAACTGTGCGACCTGCCGGTTGCTTCGCATACATTAATATATACTATATGCATGTGATGCGACTGCATTTCTACCAACATTCCGTACCTGAATGGGGCGGGGATTAAGCAATTAATAATTATTAATTATTAATTATTAATTGCTCATTGACCACGTTGTATCGTGGCGGCGGAGGCGGTTCTTTTAATATAACATCAAGGTAAGACTTTCACGCCCGACACATATCCGTTCCGCGCTATGTCATCTGCAGTTACTTTTTTGCCTTTGATTACAACATTTTCAATCAGCACATTTTTTACTATATGGTCTTTGTCAAAACCGAGCAATTCTATCTCCTGTTTCAGTGGCCAGGGATAATGATTCCCGACAGTAATATTCTTAAAGACGACGTTTTCGATATGCCCGCGGGCCGTATCGGTACTCCACAACGCGCTGTTTATCCACAGCGAGGCGAACCTGACCGACTCCTCTATACGAAGGTTTTCAAACCTGACATTCTTGACCATACCTTTGTCGCACTGATAGATACGCAACGACCACTCCCTGCAATGGTCGCCGATGATATCGCAGTCGGTGAACAGGACGCCGTCCACCTGTTGTTTGATTTCGGCGCCGATGCTCAAAGCGTGCGCTACCTCATTCCACAGGACGCATTTGCGGGCCGTTATCCGCCCTGCGCCTTCAGGCCGGCTGTAGGTTTTGATTACTATAAGGTCGTCGAGCGTCCGTATGAAGCAGTTTTCAACCATAACATCCCAACTGTCGCAAATATCAATGCCGTCGGAGTTGGCGCGGTGGCCAAGCAGTTTGATATTGTCTATATGCACCTTGTCGGCAGACCTGAGCGTAACAGTCCAGATGCTTGCGTTTCGCAGCGTTACGCCTTCGAGTTGCATGTTTTCGCCGTCGGTAAGGAGCAGCATCTGACGGGCTTTCATCCTGTGGACGTTTTCCTGATCAATGATGCCGCGACCCCGGAAAACGATGTTTTTCCCCTTCAGCAAAAAACTCGGACGCATGTCGGAACCGTTGAAACACCTCACAATAGCGCCGCCTGCAACGTAAACAGTCTTATTATCACCCACTTCCACCGTTTCGGCAAGATTATGGATACCCGGACCGAAATAAATCACATCCGGGTCAGTCGGCTTTGGAACGTCCTTTTCCTCCGGATTGACGAAGATATGCAGCGACCGCACATGCTCGCCGTTAATCTCAACCGTGAGATGCTGGGGGCGGTCTGTTTCAAAACTAAGGCTGTTGCCTTGAATCTTCGGGACGATATTAAAAGAAACCGGCAGAATTTTCGCCGAATCTATCTGATGGCTAACTCTCACTGTTACAATCGCTTTGCCGTTTTTAAGATCAAAGCTTGCGAATGCCGCCGTGTCGTAATAGAGATGCGAATTAGGCAAGTCATCCATCGCCCGCTCACGATTCCACCGGTTTTCGGCGCCGATCTTGGCATTGTAAACAGGCGCCGTTTCGCCGTTTACCGAAACTTGATACCTCTCGTTCAGCGGTTCGCCCACAGGCGCAGGATAAATAACTATATTGCTGTTACCCTGAGCGTTAGCGACAAAAGTAAAACCGCAAATTAAGATAAAAATGGCTGATAAGTTTTTCATTTAAAAAAAATCATTTATTTTACGCTGCAAATTTAGAAAAATTTTTTAACTTTGCGCATAACTTAAACCGGAAACATCAAACTTCAAACTTCAAACATAACATCAACCCCTAAAAATTATAAACAACATGAAATCAATTTATTTACCGCTGATAGCAGCTATTTTTGCCCTTTGTTCCTGTGTTAATGAGGCAGGTCAAAGCGCTCTTGCAAAAGAATTTGAGAATCCGGGACCCGAGAACCGCCCGTGGGTGTTCTGGTTCTGGAACAACGGAAACCTTACCAAAGAAGGCATCACCGCCGACCTTGAAGCAATGAAAAGGGTCGGGATAGGCGGCGTGCTGATAATGGAAGTAGGACAGGGCGCTCCGCAAGGAGAATATATCTTTATGAGCGACCCGTGGCGCGAGATGTACAAGTTCATGGTCAGCGAAGCCGAACGACTTGGTATTGAGATTAATATGAACAACGACGCCGGATGGAACGGCAGCGGAGGCTCGTGGATCACCCCCGAATACGGGATGCAAAAGCTAACATGGTCTGAAGTGCGGGTTACAGGCCCGTCAACGGTCAAAGCGACCCTTCCCGAGCCGCCGAAAATACGCGATTACTACCGCGATATAGCTATTTTAGCTTTCCCAACGCCCGCTGACCTGTCAAAGCTTGATACGATTTTCCCGAACAATCCTGTTACTTCGCTTCGCAGAAAAAAGCTTGATAATAAGGCTATTATCGCACAGGAAGCCATTATTGATATTTCCGGCAAAATGAAACCCGACGGCTCGCTCGAATGGCAGGCGCCTGCGGGCAAATGGACGATAATCCGCATCGGGCATACCTCTACCGGCAGGATTGTAGGTCCGACGCCTGCCGGATACGACGGTTTGGAATGTGACAAACTGTCGGTTAAAGCCGCCGAACTGGCTTTCAACGGGCAAATGGCGCAGTTGATAGCCGATAGTCCTAACTCTTCCGGCGAAGGTAAAACGCTGGTTTGCACGCATATAGACAGTTGGGAAAACGGCACCCAGACTTGGACGCCTCTCATGAAAGAAGATTTCTTTCAAAGGCGCAACTATGATATAATGAAATTCCTTCCTGTATTTGCTGGCTATGTAATTGATTCTCCGGATATTACAGATCGTTTCCTTTGGGATTTCCGCCGCACTGTCTCAGAATTGACGCTCGACAATTATGTAGGAACTTTTCAGCGGTTGGCGCATCAACACGGCTTGAAACTCTCGACCGAAGCGTACGACTCGCCGTGTGACTTCCTGCAGTTCGCCGGCATGTCGGACGAGCCTGTAGGCGAATTTTGGATGCCGAACGGCAGTCGTTTGCACGACTGTAGGGGGATGGCTTCGGCAGGGCATGTTTACGGTAAAAAAATCATCGGCGTTGAGGCGTTCACTTCCTCAAACGACGAACGATGGCTTCAGCATCCGGGTTCGATGAAGATTCTGGGCGACAAGGCTTTCGCGGAAGGCGTCAACAGGTTTATTTTCCATCGCTATTCGTTCCAGCCGTGGAAAGACGTCAAACCCGGCCTGATGATGGGTCCGTGGGGCGTTCATTATGAACGGACGCAGACGTGGTGGGAGCTGACGCCTTCATGGCACGAATACCTTTCAAGATGCCAGTTTATGCTTCGGCAGGGGCAGTTCAGGGCGGATATTGCGTACATCGAAGAAGAAGATTCGCCGCAGGACTTTCCGTTACATCCGCTTAACGGCTATCCGTGGGATCAGTGCGGAGCCGATGCGGTTTATCAAATGAATGTAACGGACGGCAAACTGATATTGCCGAGCGGCGCTGAATATGAGATACTTGTGATGCCCAAAGGCAACCGCGTAACAGCAGCGTTACTGACCAAAATCACCCAACTTGTGAAAGATGGCGCTACCGTTATCGGCGACAAACCAGAAGGTTCGTTCGGTCTTACCGACTATATGTCTAACGAACAGAAAGTTAAGGCGCTTGCAGACGAACTGTGGGGCGACGTCTCCGGCATTTCAGGCGAGCACACTTACGGCAAGGGACGCATTATCTGGGGCAAACAACCTGAAGATGTGCTTCTTGGCAAAGGGATCAAACCCGATTTTATTTCAAATATCAAACTGTCTGAAAATCACCGCTATACAGACAAAGAGGACATCTATTTCATAGCCAACCCGAATGAGCAAAACGTTCTCGCAGAGGTAGAACTTCGCGCTTTGGGAACGCCTGAAATATGGTTTCCGGAGACAGGCAAAATGATAAAAGCGCCTGTTTTCAGCGTTTCCGGCAACGTTACAAAAGTGTTGCTGCCCCTGAAAGCTACCGAATCGGTCTTTGTTGTCTTTCCGCGCAAAGGGTCTCCGGCAGCAGGCGAGCATTTCGTTTCCGTTTCATTTGACGGCAAACCGGTATCAGCATCACTGTTGGGTTTGGACGAGAAAGGCCTTTCCTTCTGTTCGTCCGGCGATTATGAGCTGTTGACGTCGTCCGGCAAAAAGATTGTTAATAAGGTAGTTATGTCAAAAGATTACGAATTCACCGGAGCTTGGAACGTTAAATTTCCTTCAAAGGATATGGTTCTCGATCAGCTCGTTTCATGGAGCGATTCTCCCGATGAATTCGTCAAATATTTCAGTGGAACCGCCGTTTACACAAAATCTTTCAAGCTGCCGGACAATTTTGTTGCAGACGGTCAGCGCGTTATCCTCGACCTCGGCAAAGTGGAAGCCATTGC